>JAENWI010000220.1 GCA_016650115.1 Peptostreptococcaceae bacterium
GCAGATAGTAGGGTGCGGTTTGAAACCAAAGAGGAATCAAACGAGCGCCGGGTCAAAGAAGCTTTGGGTAGAACTCCGGAAGAACGTTTGCGCTTCTTTCTCGAATTATGCCAGGAGTTTTCCCAATTTTATCCTATTCGGGATAAAGAAAATTCAGATAACTTTATCCTAACAAATCACTGTCATCCGAAAGTTCACTAAAAAATTGACTTTGTGAAACTAAGTTTATTTATATCAATTAATTACGAGAACAAATCTGTTTGGATGCAGAAATTATCTTGGTCGAATAATGTTAATCCGGGAGGCTTCATCACTTTTTGAACCTTTCCGTTAATGCTGCAAAGGTATTCGAATGACAGATAATGAAGTAGGCATATCCGAACTTTCTCGCAGAAATTGCTGAAAGCCGTTTTACCCTTGCAATATACCCTGCGAATTAACTCTAGCAGCAGAAATACGATCATTGCAACATAAATTTGGGATTTTACAGCATTTTCGCTTGTACCCAAAAAGGTTTTGATTTGCAGATTTTGTTTCATTAGCTTGAAAAATATCTCAATATCCCAACGTTTCTTATACAGGTCGGCTATGGTTATTGCTTGCCAATCTACTTGATTGGTAATAAGGTGGATTACTTTATTCTCATCCTCCTTATACACGGTAACTAACCGAAAGATTACGCCCTCAAGACCTGCTTTTTTGGCTTCTTTACCTGTAAATTTAATTAGCTCATCTTTCAAAATATTTTGGTCCCTGCCATCAGGCAGATCTAATTCTTCAACACTTTCGTATAGTATGTTGCTTTTAAGTCGGGTTACAAAAACGTTTTTAGCATCGATACGCTTTCTGAATAACTCAAAGTCAAAGTAAGCCCTATCTTCTACTATAATTGTCCCCTTAGGAAATATTTGATTGATTAATCCTTTGCTGTCATGCAACTTAGCATTAGTTATATTGATATAATCCGGAAGTCCCAAGGTATCGTCCCAAACCGTATGGATTTTCAATCCACCTTTAGCTGTTCGGAACTTTGCCCAGTCAAAAAGGTTTAAACAAAGGCTAACAGTGGAACTGTCAATCAGTTTTATGGTTTCATTTTTAATTTCTTCTATTACCGCTCTATCCCGCTTATCTGTTAAAGTGTGCCGGTAATGCTTAATTAATTGATAATAAATGTCTTCAAAAACCCTGTAATCCCGGTTTTTATTACCATCGCTCATTGTTGACTTAACTGGGTTCTGCTTTAATCCCAAATCAACCATAAAGGTGCTACTGATTGATAATCCGCAGCTTATATCCGATAAAGTATAACATTTGCCAAGCTGTCCGAAACTTAATGCCACCATTTGGTCGTAGGTCATATATTTATGGCAGCCTTTGTCTGTTTGAAATTTACTGACCGACTTGCGAAATATATGCGCTGGGATTAAATCTAAAACCTGACGGAGTATCGGTTTTTTGTTATTTTTGCTTCGCCTGTGAAATTTCATTATTGATGTGTGTTTTTGTCGACTACAAAAATATGAGATTCTCAGGCACTTCTATTTTTTAAAGTTTCGTATAGTAGTGCTAACAAATAATGGAATATGATAGATGATAAAAACATGTTAACGGGAGAGGATGTCAAAATATGTACCACGATCATCATCACAAAAAAAGCATATTGAAATTTCAATATGCTTTTTTTGTGATGATTCAAGAGAAACTCACCTCATTTGATGTACCATTCTCTGGCCATACAATGATCTGAAATTCTATTCGGTGTCGTTATAAATGGTAACAACAGTATTTGAGTTACCTAAGTCAATACCGACATAAGTAATGTTTTCCCTTATTTCCATGCTGTTTGTTGCAGGAGCCAGAGAAGCTGAATTCAAACAATATCCTTCGCTTGCGCAGAGGTAAGGCTCAGGATAAACAATTACTTCAAGAATATCCTGAAATTCCTCTTTAAAGAGCGCATCCAATTCAGAGTACATGGCACCACCTCCAACAAGATAGATTTTATTGGTTCTTGAAAAATCTTCATCGGAGAACTTCTTACGCATCGCAGGGGAAATAACCTCATTATAATAGCTGATCAATGCACGTTTGCGCATGTCTAAAACATCAACTCTTTGACGATTGATCAGAAAGAATCCCCGTTGAAAGGCGCGCTCGATTTGCTGACCTGTGAGCATATCGAGGATGTATTGCTTTTCAATCTCATTCTCCAGAATATTAACGGCATAGCTGATGCCCTTTACGCTATCAGCTGTACGGTGAACTATGCCGGAAGGGGTTGAAAGGGCTAATTCAAAAGTTCCAAACCCAAGATTCCCAATAAAGAAGTTTTGTGTTTCAGCCATCTTTCCATAACGAATAGCCTTAATACATCCATCTATTTCAGTCATTACATCAACGGCAGAAACATTCACGTTGATAGTCTCGTCACCTGCACCTCCAAAAGTTCTGGTGTCGAAACTAAACTGATGATTTCCAAAATAGAAGTCTTTGGCACCCTTTTTATAGATCTTATGAGTAATAAATGGAAATCCTGTTGTAATTACCATCTTATCTTCAGTGCCTTGTGATGAAATAATTAAGGCCGCTAGTGCCATTAATTGATAATCAAGATCCTGAGCGGAACTGTTTAGAAATTTATGGGGAGAATTCCCTTCAATCAAAGCCAGATTACCAATCAGGTAATTACGTTGATTAAAGTTGTTAATTTTCATTCCCTCAATAAAATTACCGGCTACTTTGGTGAAATCAACAGATGTTTCTTCGTAAACGCTAGGAAATACGTAGGATCGTTTCATATTAGAAAAAAA
>JAENWI010000019.1 GCA_016650115.1 Peptostreptococcaceae bacterium
AAGCAGAAGGGAAATATTTGAAGAGGCCGCAGGCATAGTCAAATACAGAAGTAAGAAGTCAGAGGCTGAAAGAAAGCTTGAAGCTACAAATGTGAATCTTGAAAGAGTAAATGATATTGTTTCTGAAATCGAGGGGCGAATTGGGAGTCTGAAGGATGAAAGCATAAAAGCCAAAGAGTATATTGGATTGAGAGAAACTTTCAAGGATCTTGAAATTAATATTACTTTGAAGAATATAGAAAATGTTGAATTGAAGAATGAATATATCAAAGATGAGATTTCTGAGGCTTCAGTAAATATTGATGAGGTTAAGGATGAAAAAATCCTTTTAGATAAAGATTTAACTTTAGGTAGAGAAAGAAATGAAGAACTGGAGAAGCTTAATAATGAGGCCAGAGATAAGCTTCTTGTCAGCATTGAACAGATTAACAACCTGATAAATCAAACACAGCTGAACCAGGAAAAACTGGCCACAATGGGCAAAAACAATGAAAGACTTGAAGGAGAAATAAAAACAATTCAGACCAAACTGTCAACCGAGACGGCAAATCTTGAAAATCTTGATGTGACGAAGAAAGAATTAGAAATAAAACTGGCAGAGTTAGAGCTGGTTTTAAATGCAGGTATTAAAAATTACGCGGGTATGACGGAAAGGCTTTCAAAAGAGGCTGAAGAAATTGACGAAAAAAAGAACAACATATATAGATTGCACAGCATTGTTTCCACTAAGACTGCTGAAAAAAACAGTTTGCTTAGCTTGAAGGCCACACTGGACAGAAGAAAAGAAGTGATTTCATTTGATAAAAATGAATATGAATCCAGCAATAAGGATACTCTGCAGAATTTTGACAAAGCAAAAGAAGAAAAAGAAATTATTGAAGAAAAATTCCTGACAAGCAAAGCATCTTTAATTGAAATTAGGGAACAATATAATCAGGCGTATTTAAAAGAAAAGCAGCTTGCAAATGAATTGGAGTCAATAAAATTTAATATTGGTCAATTATCCTCAAGAAAGAAAACCATTGAAGAAATGGAATCCAATTATGAAGGGTATAATGGTGCTGTTAAGTATATTATGAGGTCACATTTAAAAGGAATTCATGGTGTTATTGGGGAACTTATTACTGTTCCTCCAGGTTTTGAAACTGCCATTGAAACTTCTTTAGGAGCCTCTCTTCAAAATATGGTTTGTGAAGATGACAGCAGTGCACAGGCAGCAATTCTGTCCTTGAAAGAAAATAAAGCAGGGAGACTGACATTTTTACCAATAAGTTCAATCCGGGGTACTGGGGGAACACAGGATTCAGGAATAAAAAGCTCCCAGGGATTTAAAGGTTTCGGTGTAGACTGCATTCACTTTGATCTCAAATATAAAAAAATCATGGAATATCTCTTGGGAAGAGTAGTGATTGTTGATAATTTGACAAATGCAATCCGACTTTCGAAAAGTGTTCAGGGATCTGTACGATTTGTTACACTGGAAGGTGAAATCATCAATTCAGGAGGAGCCATCACTGGTGGCGCATTTAAAAATAAAACAGCTAATCTTCTTGAGAGGAAAGCGGAAATAATAAAGCTGGGTGAAAATATAGATGTAGCAAATGCGAAAAAAATGGATATCATTGAAACCCTGGATAAGCTAAGGGATCGGATTGAAAAAGATTTATCTCTGATTCAAAATCTGGATGTATCTATCAGGGAAACAGAACTGAATTTAGTATCAAAAAATAATGAAATTTTAGCCTTAGAGAAAATTTTAAGCGGCCTTACTTCAAATCAGGAAAAGTGGTTGAGGGAACTGAGCAGCATTGAGGAAGAGAAATCCGGCGCTGATAAAATGATTTCGGAAATTGACAACTACGTGGAAAAAATCAAAACAGAAATTATTGATACAGAAGAAAAAATAGAAAATTTTATTCTTGAATATGAAGTCAAAAAAAGACAACTGGAAATAATTAATGAAGAAATAATAAAGGCGAGAATTGATGTTAACAGTTGTGAAAGTGAGAAAAATAATCTTGAATTAATTGTTGACAGAATAAAGAGTTCTGTTCAGGAACTTTCTCATGAGAAATCAATAAAAGAATCAGCATTGGCAGGTCTTGAGAAAGAAAAAGAAAATTTGATTTCGGGGCATGTCAATATAGAAGACGTTGTAGCAGGCAAGGAAGAAGAAAAAAGTAACCTGGAAATTTTCATTAGTGAGTTGATTGAAGAAAGAGGAAAACTGAATCATAGTATAAATGAAAAAACACTTCGCAAGGATACACTTGAAGAGGAATTAAGCCTGCTTCAAAGCCAAAAATATGAGCTGGAAATCAAACAGGCAAAAAATGAAACACAGCTTGAGGGTTATAAAGACAAGCTGTGGGAGGAGTTTGAAGTATCTTATATAAAGGCCATTGATTTCAAGAAAAAAGAGTTCATTATGAGTTCAGCTGTTAAAGAGAGCAGAGAAATTAAAAACAGAATGAAAGAACTTGGTGAAGTTAATATTGGATCCATCAAAGAGTATGATGCCGTAAGTGAACGTTATGAATTTTTAACAATTCAAAGGGATGATATAGTCGGCGCTGTTGAAAGTTTGAGAAAAATTATTGAAGACATGGATAAAATTATTAGAGCAAGATTCAAAGAAAGCTTTGATAAGGTTGTTGAGAATTTTGAACTTGTATTTCAGGAAATGTTTGGCGGCGGCCATGCTCAATTATTACTTGAAGATGAAACCAGACCTTTAGAATCCGGGATTGAAATTATTGCACAGCCACCCGGGAAAAAACTTCAGAATTTAAATTTGCTTTCAGGTGGTGAAAAAACGATGACTGCCATAGCATTGATGTTTGCTGTGCTTAAAGCAAAGCCTACACCATTCTGTATTTTGGATGAAGTTGAAGCCGCACTGGATGATGCAAATATTGACAGATTCACAAGGTATCTTAAGAATTTTAAGGATGTTCAATTCACTTTGGTTACGCATCAAAAGGCAACGATGGAACATGCAGATATACTGTATGGGGTAACAATGCCTGAACAGGGAATTTCAAAGGTGATATCCTTAAAACTTGGGGATAAAATCGATTTATAGAGGGGATAAACAACATGGCAGTATTTCAGAAAAAATCATTTTTTGGCAGTCTTTCCCAAAAAATCGGGGACGCAATAATGGGGAGACCTTCTATTGATGAAGAATTATTGGAAGAACTTGAGGAGATTCTTATTCAAGCAGATATAGGAATGGGAACTACTTTAAAAATAACCGAAAGTTTAAGAAATGATATTAAGAAACAATATATTTCTACACCAGAAGGTGCTAGAGCACAGTTGCAGAACATTATCACTGAGCTTGTTGACAAGAAAGAAAGACATCTCCTGAACAAAGCTACTCCGTTGATTATTTTAATGATTGGGGTTAACGGGGGCGGAAAAACAACTTCCATTGGAAAGCTTGCGAAGGTATGTAAAGACGAAGGCAAAACAGTACTTCTGGCTGCGGCAGATACCTTCAGAGCAGCGGCCAGTGAACAGCTGGAGGTTTGGGGCAACCGTTCTGGAGTAAATGTCATCAGGCACAAAGAAGGAGCAGACCCTTCAGCGGTCATTTATGATGCCATTCAGTCTGCAAAAGCAAAGAAAATTGATGTTCTTATATGTGATACTGCAGGCAGACTACAGAATAAGAAGAATTTAATGATAGAGCTGGGAAAAATGAATAAGGTCATTGATAGGGAGTATCCGGAAGCAGCCAGAGAAACCTTGCTGGTACTGGATGCCACAACAGGAAAAAATGCAGTTTCACAGACAAAAGAGTTTGGAGAAATTACGGATTTGACTGGAATCATTTTGACAAAGCTTGATGGTACCGCAAAAGGTGGTATTATAATAACTATTGCGGATGAATTTGACATGGCTGTTAAGTTTATCGGTGTGGGTGAGGGTATGAATGACTTGAAGGTATTTAACCCAGAGGAATTCGTAGGAGGAATTTTTAATGAGTAAACCAATTGTTGCCGTAGTAGGCAGACCTAATGTGGGAAAATCTACATTTTTTAATAAAATAGTCGGGCGGAGAGTATCAATCGTTGAAGATACGCCAGGTGTAACAAGAGACAGGATCTATGCTGAAGCAGAGTGGAGAGGGATTCAGTTTGCTTTAATAGATACAGGCGGGATTGATCCAAATACTAAGGATGTTATACTTTCACAAATGAGAGAACAGGCAGAAATCGCCATGGATATGGCAGATGTCATACTGTTTATTGTTGATGGTAAGGATGGATTGACAGCTTCAGACAGAGAAGTGGCAAACATGCTGATGAGAACTGGGAAAAAAGTCATTCTTTTAGTCAATAAAATAGACAATCCTGGGCTTCCAGAAGATTTTTATGATTTTTATGAACTTGGTCTTGGAGAACCTATTCCAATTTCTTCAGTAAATATGCTGAATTTAGGGGATGTTCTTGACATGATTGTGGACAACTTCCCGGAATTACCTGCAGAAGATGAGGATGAGTCGGTTAAGATTGCAGTTGTAGGCAAACCTAATGTGGGTAAATCTTCATTGATAAATGCGCTTTTAGGCGAAAACAGAGTCATTGTTTCTGAAATAGCTGGAACTACAAGAGATTCAATTGACACCCCTTTTATTAAAGGAGATGACAAATATGTTCTGATAGATACTGCCGGAATAAGAAGGAAAAGCAAAGTGAATGAACATATTGAAAGATATAGTGTAATCAGAGCCATTGCTGCGATTGAACGCTGTGATGTTTGTTTACTGATGATAGATGCTACTGAAGGAGTTACAGAACAGGATAAAAAAATTGCGGGTATTGCCCATGAGGCGGGTAAGGGAATGATTGTCGTTGTGAATAAATGGGATCTTGTTGAAAAAGAAACCAATACAATGAAAGAATTTCAAAAGGATATGGCAAATGAACTTCAGTTTATGTCCTATGCACCATCTGTATTTATTTCTGCAGTTACAAAACAAAGATTGACAAATGTTATCGATATGGCTAAAGTGGTAGCTGAAAAACGTGCAATGAGAATACCTACGGGCCAATTAAACAGTTTGATTATTGATGCTGTCATGATGAATCCGACTCCTTCGGATAAGGGCAAGCATTTGAAAATTTATTATGCAACTCAGGTAGGGGTTAAGCCTCCATTGTTTTCATTTCAAGTAAATAAAAGAGATTTAATGCATTTTTCATATGCCAGATATTTGGAAAATAAAATCAGAGCTGCATTTGGATTTGAAGGGACTTCAATTAAATTTGTATTCAGAGAAAAGGGAGAGAAGGATAATGATTAATATTCCTGTGATAATAACACTAATTGTTGCATATTTATTGGGGAACATTTCTCCGTCAATAATTTTGGGAAAGAAATATGGCATTGACATCAAAAGCCAGGGAAGCGGAAATGCAGGGACAACAAATGCACTAAGAGTTCTTGGCAGAAAAGCAGGTATTATTACATTTGCTGGAGATGTTATGAAAGGTGTTGTTGCTGTTCTTTTGGGACGATATGTGGGTGGTGAAACAATTGCCATGGCTTGCGGCCTTCTTGCATTTGGCGGCCACGTTTGGCCTATTTTCTTCAGGTTTAAAGGGGGAAAAGGTGCCGCTACGGCAGTTGGGGTAATAACAGCGATAAATCCCGTTATGGGGATCGTGGTAGCGCTTGTGGTTGTAGTAATAGTATTAATAACCAGGCGTATTTCTGTAGCTTCGATTATCTGCTCGCTGCTATTTCCTTTTATGGCTAATTTATATAATCCGGATTATTTATGGTGGTCGCTAATCATGGCGGTAATAATACTTTATAAACACAAAGAAAACATTAACAGGTTGATGAAGGGTGAAGAGCCTAAGATGAATTTTAAAAAATGAAGGGGTTTAGGGAAACAAAATGAAAAAAATTGGAATTATTGGGGCTGGAAGCTGGGGAACGGCTTTAGCAGTTACCTTGAGTAATAAAGGGCATGCTGTAAAAATCTGGGATATTAATGAAAAACATCTGAAATCTCTTGAAGAAAAAAGAGAAAATGTTCCATTTTTACCGGGTGTGAAATTCAATGATAATATCAAGATTATATTTAGTATTGAAGAAACGTTAAAGGATGTGGATGTTGCTCTGTTTTCAGCGCCTGCACAGCATTTCAGAGAGGCACTTAAGAGTGCATTGCCATTGCTGAGAGATGAAATGGTGATTGTTAATGTTGCCAAAGGAATTGAACAGAAGACACTGATGACTATGTCTCAAATTGCAAAGGAAATGGCGCCTGAGCTGAAATACGTGGTTCTTTCAGGGCCTTCACATGCAGAAGAAGTAGGAATAGCGCTTCCAACAACTGTCTGCGTTTCTTCAAAAAATATTAAAACTGCAGAATATATACAGGACATATTTATGACAGACCGATTCAGAGTCTACACAAATAGTGATGTCCTTGGAGTAGAACTTGGTGGGGCACTCAAAAACATTATTGCTCTGGGAGCTGGAATATCTGATGGAATGGGTTTTGGAGATAATGCAAAAGCTGCAATGATGACCAGAGGAATTGCAGAAATTTCAAGACTGGGAGTTAAGCTTGGTGCAGAAGCAAGTACTTTCTCAGGGCTTTCCGGAATAGGTGATTTAATAGTTACCTGTACGAGTATGCACAGCAGAAACAGACGCTGCGGCATATTGATTGGGGAAGGAATGAACCCCTCTGAAGCAACAGAAAAGATCGGCATGGTGGTAGAAGGTATGTATACAACAGAGGCAGCTTACCAGCTTTCCAGAAAAGTTAATGTTGAGATGCCTATTACAGAATGCATTTATGCAGTTATCAATGAAGAAATAGATGCAAAAGATGCAGTAATTGCTTTAATGGCAAGAGATAAAAAAAGTGAATCCTATTAAGTAGAAAAGGTAAATAAATAATGAGTTTGCAAAAAAGTTTTAATATTCAAACCTTCGGCTGTGCGATGAACGAGCATGATTCGGAAATAATTGCAGGAATGCTGACATCACTTGGATATACAGATAATAAAGAGAAAAATAATGCTGATGTTGCTATTATAAACACTTGCAGCGTGAGAGACAACGCTGACAAGAGATTTTACGGAATTCTTGGAGAACTGAAAAAAATCAAAGAAAATAATAGTGATTTTACTGTTTGTCTTTGCGGCTGTATGATGCAGCAACAGCATATCATAGATACAGTGAAGCAAAAATATCCCTGGGTGGATATTATTTTTGGTACCCATAATATACACGAATTTCCAAAATTATTGACTTCAGTTCTTTCAGAGAAGCAGAAACTTGTAGATGTATGGGAAGAAGCCGGTGAAATAATAGAAGGACTTCCTGCGAAGCGAGATTCCCATTTCAAGGCATTTGTTAATATAATATATGGATGCAACAATTTTTGTACCTACTGTATTGTTCCTTTTACCAGAGGCAGAGAACGAAGCAGAATGTCAGCAGATATTCTTAAAGAAGTAAATGAATTGGTCAAAGATGGTGTGAAGGAAATCACGTTATTAGGACAAAACGTTAATTCATACAATGGAGACGTTGATTTCCCCGGATTGATTTATTTATTGGATAGTATTGAAGGGCTTGAAAGAATCAGGTTTATGACATCACATCCGAAAGATTTGTCAGACAGTCTGATACAGACATTTGCTGAATGTGAAAAATTATGCAGTTACATTCATTTACCGGTACAATCAGGTAGCACGAACGTTTTAAATAGAATGAACAGAAAATATACGAAAGAAAATTACATGAAATTAGTCGATAGATTAAGAGCAGCGAATCCAGGGATTTCTATAACAACGGATATTATCGTCGGATTCCCGGGTGAGACCGATAAGGATTTTGAAGATACATTGGATTTAGTCAAAAAAATTGAGTTTGATTCAGCTTTTACTTTCCTGTATTCTATAAGAAAAGGAACACCTGCAGAAATGTATAAGGACCAAATCCCTGAAGAGGTTAAACATGAAAGATTCAACAGATTAGTGGATTTGCTGAATGAAATATCATTGAAAAAGAATAAGGAACTGGAAGGTTGTGTCGTTAAGGTTCTGGTAGAAGGAATCAGCAAAAAAAATGAAGATTCTTTAACTGGAAGAACAGAAGGGTTCAAAATAATAAATTTCAATGGAAATAGTGAATTAATAGGCAGTATTGTTGATGTTGAGGTAATAAAAGGTAAAACGTTCAATCTAGATGGGAAATATATTCAAAAGTTCATTGTATAAGAAAAGAATCCAGGATTTGTTCTTGTTAATCTTAGTGGAAGAGGCGACAAGGACATGGACTTCGTTCTTGAGAAATATGGAGATAGATTAAAATAATGGAAAACGCAACGAACGTTTGGGGTACAATAGTTACAAATTATTTAACGTTGTTATTTGTAGTCGATTTTATTATTGCATTAACAATTATATTTCTTGAACGTAAAAATCCATCTGCAACACTTGCATGGATTATGATACTATTCCTGCTACCTGTAGCAGGGATAGTATTTTATTTTCTGTTCTCCCAAAATATATCAAGGCAGAAAATGTTTAAACTATCAAAATCAGAAGAGGCGGTTATGGAAAATGCTTTGCATGAACAGATAGAAGAGATAAAAACCGGCAGTTTCAATTTTTCGAACAGAGAAAGCAGAGCTTGGAGAGACCTGATCAGACTGAATCAAACCTATGGAAAAGCTTTTTTCACACAAGACAATAAAATTTCTCTCATAACAGATGGTGAAGATATGCATAACAGTCTTCTTAAAGATATTCGAAACGCTAAAACAACCATTAATATCATGTATTTTATTATTAAAAACGATAACATTGGTAAGCAAATATTAGAAGCACTGTCGGAACGTGCGAAGGCTGGAGTTGAGGTTCGACTGCTGATTGATGCTTTAGGCGGAAGACAAATTCTTGATTTTAGCACCGCAGAACTGAGAGAAGCGGGAGGGCGGGTTGCATTCTTCTTCCCACCTAAGTTTAAATATTTAAAAATAGTGAATATGAAATTAAACTATAGAAATCATCGAAAAATAGTAGTCATTGATGGTGCAATTGGCTATATAGGTGGATTTAATATAGGTAGAGAATATGTTGGATTAAAGAAAAAGTTCGGTTATTGGCGGGATACTCATTTGAGATTTTCTGGAAGCGGCGTTCAAGATCTCAACGCAAGATTTATTATGGATTGGAAATTCGCCGCAAAGGAAAGATTGACAGTATCGGAAGTTTATTACAGCGAAGTGGTGAAAGAGGGTACCACTGGTATCCAGATTGTTTCTTCGGGTCCGGATTCTGCAAGGGAAGAAATTAAAAGAGCCTACATGAGAATGATTGCTTCAGCAACGAAAAATATTTATTTGCAAACACCGTATTTTGTTCCAGATGACAGTTTGCTGGACTCATTGAAAATGGCGGCAATGTCAGGTGTTGACGTGAAAATCATGATACCTTGCATGCCAGACCATATGTTTGTTTACTGGGCTACATATTCTTATGTAGGGGAACTGATTAATTCTGGAGTGAAAATATATATATATGATAATGGGTTTCTTCATGCAAAGACTATAGTTGTGGATACAGAGGTGGCATCTATAGGTTCAGCTAACTTTGATCGAAGAAGTTTTAAACTGAATTTTGAAGCGAATGCTTTTATTTATGATGGAAAAGAAGCAAAAAAAATTGAGTCAATATTTGAACAGGATATGAAATTGTGCCATGAACTTACAAAAGAACTTTATGAAAAAAGATCGGTTGTTATAAAGTTCAAAGAAGCCATTTCAAGATTGCTTTCAGATTTATTATAGTATTGATTTAATAATCCAGGTATGATATAGTTTTAGAAATGTGCTTTTGTAGAAAAGAATATAATTTGAAAGGAAAGATAGAATAATGTATTTTAATAATTTAGATAAGACTGATCTTGAAGTGAGCAATATAATCAGACGCGAAATAAGCAGGCAAGAAAACAAGCTTGAAATGATAGCTTCCGAAAATTTCACCAGCAAAGCTGTTATGGAGGCTTGTGGAAGTGAATTGACAAATAAATACGCTGAAGGGTACCCGGGGAAAAGATATTACGGCGGGTGTGAGCATGTGGATGAAGTGGAAACGCTGGCAATTGAAAGATTGAAAAAACTGTTTGGAGCAGAATATGCCAATGTTCAGCCTCATTCTGGTTCCAGTGCAAATATAGCAGTATATTTTGCCTTATTAACACCAGGAGATACAGTCCTTGGAATGGACCTTTCAAATGGAGGACATTTGACTCATGGAAGCAAGGTGAATATTTCGGGTAAATATTTTAACTTTATTCCATATGGTCTGGACCATGAGACAGAAACTATCGATTTTGATGAAGTCAGAAGACTAGCCAATGAGTTTAAACCCAAAATGATTGTTGCAGGTGCAAGCGCTTATCCAAGAATAATAGATGCTAAAAAATTCAGAGAAATTGCAGATGAAGTCGGGGCGATACTTATGGTTGATATGGCTCATTTTGCCGGACTAGTTGCAGCAGGTATCCATCCGAATCCAATGGAATATGCTGATGTTGTTACAACTACAACACATAAAACATTAAGAGGCCCACGAGGAGGAGCGATTCTGGCAAAAGCGGAATACGGAGCAAAATTGAACAAAGCAATTTTCCCGGGTATTCAGGGTGGACCGCTTATGCATATTATTGCGGGGAAAGCAGTATGCTTTAAAGAAGCTATGGAACCTTCCTTTATTGAATATCAAAAGCAGGTTGTTGCTAATGCAAAAGCACTTGCACAGGAATTAATCAAAAAAGATTTTAAACTGGTATCTGGAGGTACAGATAATCATCTTGTATTACTTAATTTAACGAATAAGGGTGTTACTGGAAAAGAAGCAGAATTGTTGCTGGATGAAGCAAATATTACTACTAACAAAAATACTATACCAAATGATCCATATGGAGCAAATGTTACCGCTGGAATAAGGATTGGTACACCGGCAATAACTACAAGAGGGTTTAAAGAAACTGAAATTATAAAAGTTGCTGATGCAATCGCGCTGGTTTTGAATAATCCTGAAAGTATAGAAAAAAGAGAAGAGGCAAAGGCAATTGTAAAAGAACTTTGCGAAAGATTTCCACTGTACTAAATATTATAATGGGGAATTGAACAAGGGAAGATAAAATAGGGGAAAATTAACAATGAAAAGATTTTTTAATTCACCGGCTTTGATTTTACTGATAATTATGGGGGCAATGGGGGTTGTCAATGGAAGATTTGACGATCCGGTAAAGTGGGCAATGGGAATTGCACTTATGTTGCCAGGAATCGTTATAGGACTGTCTTTTCATGAGTTTGGCCATGCTTATGTAGCCTACAAAATGGGAGACCCGACACCGCAGCTTCAGGGCAGGGTGACAGTTAGCCCATTAGCGCATATCGATCCGATAGGGTTTATCGCTTTAATGTTTGTGGGATTTGGATGGGGCAGACCAGTCCAGATAAACCCGAACAATTTTAAAAAACCAAGGAGAGATGAGCTCCTTGTAGCAATAGCGGGTATAACAATTAACTTTATTCTGGCTATTGTATTTGCAGGGATACTAAAATTGATTGTTGTCTTTGGATACAGTTTTGTAAATACCTATATGGGCAGTGTGGTTGTTGATATTATAAGTTATACGATTATGATTAATATAGTTCTTTTGGTATTTAATTTACTGCCTATACCTCCACTGGATGGTTTTGGTATCATTACTCAAATATTTAATTTGAAGGGCACAGCGTTTTATTATAAAGTATATGATAAAGGTTTTATTATATTAATGTTATTGCTGATTTTAAACATTGTCGATATTGTATTAAATCCAGCTGTCAGTTTTATTTATAGCTTTATTGTTGGGATATTCTTTTGATTCCATTCTGTAATTAGGGGCTGCTGAACAAACAGAAATTCTCTTAAATGTTTGTTCAGGACAGATGGGATCTGTAAAAAGCAGTCAAAGAACATGATAAAATCTGCTTTTAAGCCCCTAATTATTTGTTTTTTCTTATTTCACAATTTAAAATAGTAATAAGTAATAGATTTATAGTATAATGAAGGAAAATATGAAATGGAGGATATGAAATATGAAAGCAAATGTGAACAGGGATACCTGTATTGGTTGTGGCGTATGTGAAGAAAAAAGCCCTGGTGTTTTTAAAATTGATTGTGATAATATAGCAATTGTAAAAGTGGAAGAAATACCAAATGACTTAGAAGTCTCTGCAATTAACGCCCGTGATGATTGCCCTGTAGATGCGATAACCATCGTTTAATTCAATAAAAAAAAGGACGTTTTAAACGCCCTTTTTTTATTGAATTAATTTGTTTATACATTTCTAAAAATTACTAATTTCTTCTTTTATCCTGTTCAACGGAAATCCAATGACGTTTTCAAAGTCACCTTCGATATGGTCAATATATTTGCCCCAGGCGCCTTGAATGGCATATCCGCCGGCTTTGTCATACGGCTCATCGGTATTGATATATGTTAAAATATCGGATTCAAAATATTTTTTAAAATAAACTTTAGTGATTTCAAAAAAGACCTTTCTTCGGTCACTAAATGGTTCAATTAAAGCCACTCCTGTTACAACAAGGTGGGATTTGCCATTTAATTTCGACAAAACATCAAAAGCGTCTTCTTTGGTCTCGGGTTTTCCTATGATTCTATCTGAATATACAATTGTATCTGCTCCAATGATTACACTATTATTAGAAATTGTTTTATTCAAAAGAGTGATTTCAACTGAAAGTGCTTTCTTAAGCGCCAGAAACATAACAGTATCTTCCATATTCATCTGAATTTGAATGTTTTCATCAACTTCAGGCTTTATAATAATTGGATTAATTCCCTCTTTTCTGAGCATATCGATTCTTCGGGGAGAAGAAGATGCAAGAATAATATTGTAGCTTTTCATTTGTCTCCTTTATGGATTCAGCCAATCAGGAATAGTTGATCCATCATCTACTGCTGGTTCAGTTGTTTTCCCCGGTTTCCCCGGTTTGCCAGGTTTATCAGGTTTGCCTGTCGGATTATCGCCTCCAACGGCTGGCCCTGCAAAATCAGAGGCAACGCCGTCTGGATTTATTGGATATATTTCAGGATTTGAATTATGTATATTACAATAGTAATGTGGTAATTCATAATTCATATCTCCAACGTTAGATATATCATAAGGTCTCTTAATACCTAATCTGGAAGACACACTTGTGCATTCCGGGGTTGCAAGGTAGCCTGAATCATTACAAATATCTGCAAGTACATGTATATTATCAACTACTATAGGTTCAGTGCCTTTAATAAAGTATTCATTTATAACGGTTCCCCTTGGATCTAAGCCACTTAATTCTGAAGGAAGCATTCCGCTTTTGCTGTCAATGGCTATCCTTATAATGTTTTCGGAGGCAGAAGGGAAGGACCCTGATGGAATTCCGGCACAAACCTGTTTCATAATCTTGCTAAACAATCTTGATGAAGCTGTACTCCCTTGAGTAAGTTCTATATTTATATCGTTGCCAATCCAGATTGCACCAACGTATTGAGGTGTGAAACCTACAAACCAGGCATCATAGTTG
>JAENWI010000105.1 GCA_016650115.1 Peptostreptococcaceae bacterium
CTCTTAGCCAACTCCTCACCAGTGCCACTTATAATAATAGAACCAGTCTCGATTACATAAGCTCTATGCGCTATCGAAAGAGCCATACTTGCATTTTGTTCAACAAGTAAAATTGTAGTTCCCGTACTATTGATGTCCTTAATAATTTCAAATATTTCACGAACAAGAAGAGGTGCCAGTCCCATAGAAGGTTCATCCATCAATAATATTCTAGGTCTCGACATCAACGCTCTTCCCATAGCAAGCATCTGCTGTTCTCCGCCAGACAATGTCCCAGCCGTCTGTTTTTTTCTGTCGCCTAATATTGGAAAACGGTGATATACCATTTCTAGATCTCTTTTTATTTCAGCTTTGTCTTTTCTTAGAAAAGCACCCATCTCAAGATTTTCCAAAACACTCATTGGCGGAAATATTCTTCTTCCCTCAGGCACGTGTGAAATACCCATATGGACTCTATCAGGCGCAGGCAAACTTGTTATGTTTTTTCCTTCTAATAATATATCACCACTAGTGGCCTTAATCAACCCCGAGATGGTACGCAAGGTTGTCGTTTTACCAGCTCCGTTAGCTCCAATTAAAGTAACAATTTCACCAGCATTTACAGTCAAGGAAATATCCTTCAGCGCATGGATAACTCCGTAATGTACGTTAAGATTTTTTATCTCAAGCATTGCTAACATCCTCCCCTAAATAAGCTTCAATTACTTTTTTATTAGCTCTAATCTCTTCGGGTTTACCAGACGCTATCATCATGCCATAATCCAAAACATAAATACGTTCACAAATCTTCATTACTAGAGACATATCGTGTTCTATTAAAAGAACGGTTAAGTCAAATTCTTTACGAATCCATCCTATTATTTCTGTTAATGCTGCAGTCTCATTAGGATTCATTCCAGCTGCGGGTTCGTCGAGCAATAATATAGAAGGCTTTGTTGCCAATGCTCTTGCAATTTCAAGATGGCGCTGTTCACCATAAGGTAAGTTTTTGGCGAACTCATTCTTTTTACCCGTTAAATGGAATATCTGTAAAAGTTTTTCAGCTTCCTCACGTATCCTGTCTTCTTCATTAAAGAACTTGTTAGGATGAAACAATGCGGCGGTCATATTATATTGCACGTTCATATGCATGGCGATACGCACATTATCAAGTACTGTTAAGTCCTTAAATAATCTGATGTTTTGAAATGTTCGAGCAAGTCCGGTTTTAGTAACATTATAAGGCTTTAACCCGCCAAGTTCTTTTATTTTACCGCCTTGATCCAATTTTATATTCCCTGAAGTCGGAACATATACACCTGTTAGTAAGTTGAACAATGTTGTTTTTCCAGCTCCATTAGGGCCAATTAGTCCTACAAGCTCTCCTTTTTCAATATGCAGACTCACATTGGAGACAGCCGTCAGCCCGCCAAAAGATTTTGTTAATTTTTCAACTGAAAGTAATGACATTTTTGGCTCCCCCCTTTACTCAATTCTATCGTCTTTTTTTCTAAATTCAAAAAGATCAGTAATTTCTTTTGAACCCATCAATCCCTGAGGTCTGAAAATCATTATTACAACCAATATTGCCGCATAAACTATCATACGGACGGCTGTGAATGACTGTAGGAACGTAGTTAACAGTGCAAGTAGTATTGCTGCAATGACAGATCCGGTAATACTTCCCATACCACCTAAAACGACAATTACAAGAATATCAATTGATTTCAGGAACCCAAATAAATCTGGCTTTAGGAAATAGAAATATGATGCATAAAGAGCTCCTGCCACTCCAGCAAAGAAAGCTCCAAGTGCAAATGCCATTACCTTGTGTTTTGTTGTATTAATACCCATTGACTCTGCTGCAATCTCATCCTCTCGAATAGAAATGCAGGCACGGCCATGAGATGATCTAATGAAATTATTAATTATTATTATAGTTGCAACTGTAAAAAAGCAAAGCCATAGCCAGTTTGCAAATCTAGGGATTCCATTCAATCCTGCCGCTCCATTTGTAATCTCCATATTTAGAAAAATTACACGGATAATTTCAGCCATACCTAACGTTGCAATGGCAAGATAATCTCCCTTTAATCTTAACGTTGGAATGCCAATCAGAACACCAACAAAAGCAGCCGCAAATGCTCCCGCAATAACACCTAATAGGAATCCATAAGTTGATGGGATTCGCATCATAATTATTGCACAAACATAGGCACCAATTGACATAAATCCTGCATGTCCAAGAGAAAACTGGCCGGTAAAACCTGTAACAAGGTTTAGACTAACCGCTAATATAATATTAATGCAGATTGTTGCAATTGTAATCTGATAAAAACTATTTAGTATTCCTATCGACATAAGCAACTGAACAATAGCAAAAGCCAATAAAATAGATCCTAAAATCATTATATTCTTTTTTGTTAATACCCTCATTTATTACACCTTCTCTCTTGTATTTTTTCCAAGAAGACCAGATGGTTTTAAAATTAGTATAATAATTAAAAATGCAAAAACGGCTGCATCTCTATACATGGAATTTCCATAACCTGAAACTAATGTTTCTAAAATTCCAATAGAAAGTCCCCCTATCATTGCACCTGGTATGCTTCCAATTCCTCCAAATACTGCAGCAACAAAAGCTTTCAAACCAGGCATGATTCCCATGAGCGGATCAATTGAATTGTAATATATACCCACCAATACTCCGGCAGCACCTGCAAATGCAGAACCAATTGCAAAAGTAAACGAAATTGTGCGATCTACCCTAATCCCCATTAATTCTGCAGCATCTTTATCTATAGAGACAGCGCGCATTGCCTTTCCTGTCTTTGTTTTATGAACAATAAATTGTAATAGAATCATTAGAGCAATAGCAGTGACAACGATATAAATCTGCTGCATATTAATGATTACTTCTCCTATATGAAATGCCTTATCCGTTAATAATTCAGGATAAGAACGTACTTCCGCGCCAACAAAAAACATCATTACATATTCTAATAGTAAAGATACGCCAATAGCTGTAATCAAAACCGCTATTCTTGAAGAGTTTCTCAATGGCTTATAAGCTATTTTTTCCACCAATACCCCCAATGCAGCACATGCCAGCATAGAAATAATAAGGGCAGGGAAAAATCCCAGGTTTGCGTAAGTCGTGGCAGCAAAACCAATATAGGCTCCTATCATATACACATCTCCATGCGCAAAGTTAATAAGCTTAATAATTCCATATACCATAGTATAACCTAGGGCAATCAGAGCATAGATACTTCCTAATGAAATACCGTTAACCATCTGTTGTAAAAATTGATCCAAGGTGTTGCACCTCCAAATATAGTTTATAGCATTAAATAACAATTAAGTTAGAGTAACTCTTTACTCTAACTTAATTATTATAAGTGTTTTTTAATAATTAATCAAACATAATCTTCGTTATGTTTATTTAGGGTCTACCTTAACGCTTGTAGTCTGAACACCGTCTTTTAATCCGATTACTACAATTGACTTAATAGGATTATGATCTGCACCCATGCTAAATGTTCCAGTTACCCCGGCAAAGCCCTGAGTATCTGCAAGAGCATCTTTAATAGCTACAGGATCAACTGAACCAGCACGTTTGATTGCATCAGCAACATACATACCAAGGTCATAACCCAGTGCATTAAATGCATTTGGTTCAACGCCATACTTTTCTGTATAAGCTTTAATAAAGTTCTGAACCATAGGATCCTGATCTAATGATGAATAATGATTTGAGAAATAAACATCATTAAGAGCTTTAGCTCCAGCAAGCTCTAATAGAACTGGTGAATCAAATCCATCTGCGCCAAGTATTGGAGCAGTAATTCCAAGGTCACGAGCTTGTTTGATAACAAGACCAGCCTCCTGATAATATCCAGGAAGGAAAATCACATCAAAATCTTTATTCCTTATGGAAGTAAGAATTGCGTTGAAATCTTTATCCTTTCCAACATATCCTTCTTGTGCAACAATAGTTCCACCGGAAGCCTCAAATGTTGTAACAAAGTTTTTTGCAAGGCCTTCAGCATAGTCACTTGATTTATCCTGAATGATTACAGCATTCTTTGCACTCAAATTGTTTGATGCGAAGTTAGCCATTGTAACTCCCTGGAATGAATCATTAAAGCAAAGACGGAAAACAAAATCATTTACTTTTCCGGCTGCATCAACAGTAACCCCTTTATCTGCAGTTGCAGATGCTGAAATAATTGGAATTTGATTTTCGGTAGCTACTGGAATTGTTGCCATATAGTTACCTGAAGTTGCAGGGCCGAGAACAGCTACAACGCCTTCTTGAACCATAAGTCTTGTTGCAAGAGAAGTTGCTTCTGCAGCATCAGACTTATTGTCTAATTTCACAGGAACAATCTGCATTCCGTTAACACCGCCAGCAGCATTAATTTCGTCGAATGCCATCAGGATTCCATTTACGGATGCTTCACCATAAGAGGCAACAGCGCCGGATAATTCGTAGTTAATGCCGATTTTAACTTCAGTCGGTGTTTCTTCGGTTGGTGTTGCTCCGCCGCAGCCAGCAAGTGAACCTATCACTAATAAAAGTGCAAGTACTAAAATAAGATTTTTTTTCATATTGTGTAAACACTCCTTCTTTAAATTTGAGTCAATCTTATTATATTTTTATGTTATTGTCAACAATTTTAAAGATTATAAGTTGTGTTAATATCACAAAAAAATATTTTCCCCTTCTGTATCTATTGCCACGACTGCCGGGAAATTCTCCACCTCTAACTTATAAATAGCTTCTGCCATTAAATCTTCATAACCTGCTACTTCAAACTTTTTTATGCAATTTGAATAGAGTGCTCCGGCTCCGCCTATGGCACTCAGGTAGACGGCTTTATACTTTTTAATGCCATCCATGACTTCCTGTGATCTCTTGCCTTTACCTATCATGATTTTCATACCCTTTTCCAAGAGTGGCAAAGTAAGTTTATCCATTCTAGAGCTGGTGGTCGGACCTATTGACCCAACAATTTTACCTGGCCGCTTCGGTGATGGTCCACAATAATATACAGCTGCGTTTACTAGGGATATGGGGATGGCTGCTCCTTCATCTAATTCTTTTATCATTCGCATATGGGCCTGATCTCTTGCAGTGTAAATTGTTCCGTTTATATAAACCATTTGTCCGACCTTCAGCTTATTTAATGCAGCTTCATCTGCCGGCAGATTTAAAATTATTCTTTGTTCCATATTCACCTCTATAACTCTATTGTTTTTCTACGAAGGGCATGGCAGTTAATATTCACTGCAACAGGAAGTCCTGCCAGGTGGGTCGGATATTTTTCTGCAAATACTTCCAGGGCTGTTGTCGTTCCGCCAAAACCCATAGGCCCTATATTCAGTTCATTAATCTGCTTTAATAAGTTTTCTTCAAGTTCCTTTAAAAAAGCATCCTGGCTTCTTTCTCCAATAGGCCTGAACAGGGCTTTTTTGGCCATTGCAGCTGCTTTATCCATCGCACCGCCTATTCCTATGCCAATGACCAAAGGAGGACAAGGATTGCCTCCTGCGTTCTTAATCGTATCAAGGACAAACTCTATAATGCCAGGGACGCCTTCAGACGGCGTCATCATCTTCACCTTTCCCATATTTTCGCTTCCAAAACCTTTTAAAAGTATGGATAGTTTAATTTTATCCCCTGGAACCAGTTCATAATTAATGATTGCGGGTGTATTATCCTTCGTGTTTATTCTGGTAATTGGATCCACAATCGATTTTCGCAG
>JAENWI010000353.1 GCA_016650115.1 Peptostreptococcaceae bacterium
CGAAGGGCATTCGGCCTGGGCCGTGGACGAAACTACTTTTACAGTAGACGGGGAAAATTACAGCGCATCCCGTGCCTATGAAGAGAAAATAGCAACTAATTCTTTTCGTGCCCAGAGTGGTTCAGGTGGCAGCGTTCAACGTAAAAATCCGACGGAAGCAACGGTTACCTTCCCCACGAGAGGCTTTTATCAGGTAGAACTTGAGGTTGACCTGGCAAACGATATGACATTAAAAGACACGAAGCCGATTGAAGTGAAGAAGACGCCGGCCATTTTGGACAGCCTTGGAGGTTTTCAAAAACAGAATCGAAAGCAGATTTTGACGGCCGTGGTTGCAACGACACCAGGTAAGCCAATTATGGACTATTACATAGAATTAATTGACAAGGAGACAGGAGAAAAAATAACACTTTCAAAAGAGGTTCCGCAAAGAAACAACACCACCATAAAAACCAGGGAAATAAAAACACTGGGTGGAATTGATCAAATTGATCCAAATGCCAACGACCCTTACTGGACAACCTTCACAGTTGAGTTTTTGACAAAAACACCTGAATACGAAGCAGGACAGGAAAATCAGGGACAGGAAAATCAGGGACAGGAAAATCAGGGGCAGGACTTTCAGTATAATATTTGGGTGAAGGATGATAAGGGGGACACGGATCTTATTGAAAAAACTTTTCGGGTTGTTCCAGATATGCCGCCGGTTGCATCGATTCAAATGCCAGAAACCTTTCTAAGAGAAAAAGGGACGAATACTGCAGAAATTGAAATCAAAGACATTACCACCACTGATGGAGATCAACTGGAAAGAAACTGGAGTATTGATGGAGCACCAATTGAAGATATGGAAGGATTTCAGGATTTTTCTTTTGGCTCAAGGCAGCATATTCAGTTTGAAAAATCAGGAGTCGGCCAGATACGGATTCAGCTTAATGTCAGGGAGAAATGGATTGAACCGACGCTTGAAGAATATGTAACGGATGATGACTATAAAGAGGGAGAAATAACAGAAGAGGCAGAGGTTATCAATATTGCCCCTACGGTATCGCTGAAACCTGTAAATGCGAAAGAGGCAAATCTGTATATTACAGCCACCCCGGAGAACGCCACTTTTTTTGAAGCACAATTAAACAACATGAAGGCCAGGTTTATCGAAAAAGGAGTAACTCCACAAATAAAGGTAATAAAGCGTGCTCCCGCTGACTCCGGGGGTTATCGTCAGGTTTATTACAAGACCTGGAAGTCGGCCATGTGGTGCGCTTCAACCTGCAGGGAGATTGGTCCCATATATGATTCAAATTACGTCTATACCATACAATCAAACAGCATCGTGGCTCAGAATTACAGTCAGGTATGTAATGGAACCCATACCATCTATGCAGAATCAGTGGATGGCACCGTGCCGAACTGGAGCTATACGGTAAACCAGTCAGCCAACTTCTTTATAAAGCTGGATAATAAAGAGAAATATGTGTACGTCATCTGTAGAAATCTGGGGAGAACTATTATTTTGAATAGAGCAACGGGGGCAGAGGTAACGATTATACCTGCAACTTTGAACGGAGAGATATTTCTAAATCAGAAGGATGAAATCTTTGTTGCTGACAGTTCAAAAATCACAAAATATAACCCAAAGACCAGAATCCTTGAGACAGTA
>JAENWI010000249.1 GCA_016650115.1 Peptostreptococcaceae bacterium
GAAAATTACGAACTGATCCGGGATATTTACGTTCAGATTGAGCCGTTTAAAAAACGTTTGGCCGGAAAACTTTCAGGAGGGATGAAGCAAAAACTGGCATTGTCGTGCGCACTGATTCATAAACCCGAAATCCTGATTCTCGACGAACCAACCACCGGAGTTGATGCTGTTTCGCGCAAGGAATTCTGGGAGATGCTGAAAAATCTTCAGCAGAAAGGAATCACCATTCTGGTTTCGACACCTTACATGGACGAGGCCACACTTTGTAATCGCGTAGCCCTGATGCAAAAAGGCAAGGTACTGGATATTGACACTCCCCGCAATTTAGTTGATGGTTATACGCGAAAACTATATGCAATCCGGTCGAACGAAATGCACCGCCTGATTATGGATTTGCGATCGTACGAAAAAACCGATTCGGCTTTTGCATTCGGGCAGTACCTCCATGTCACCGGAAAAGATGACGAAGTGGAAGCCACAGAGTTTGAAAACTTCCTGATGAGAAAAAGTCATGATAATCTGGAGGTTTTTGACATTCAGCCGACCATAGAGGATGTGTTTATGGATATGATGAAAGATTGAAGCCCAAGCCTCCCCCAGCCCCTCCGAAGGAGGGGAGCGAAGAACCAGGATGCGGCGATATATTTTTTGAATTTGTATTCATAGTTAAATGGTAATTGTTTAGCTGCTAATTTAATAATAGTATAAATCACCCGGCTATAGATTGAGTAGAAATCGCAAAATTCAGGTGTTGTTAACAAATATGCGTTGCAGTTGTTGATATGTTTCTGTTTTACAGCGATTTTATGTTCCTGATATTTTAATATTCACAGGAACAAAAAACTTATTTTCAAATATACTCTTCAGTCGGGGATAAAATCTCAAAACACAAGGATATCAACAATTTGAGCCATTCGTGTTGTATAACTTTAGCTGTAAAAACTTGCTTTTTAGGATATGCCAGAACTATCTTTGAAAAAAAGTTTTGGTCAAAGATTTAGCCATACAAATTTTAATCAAAAAGGTCGAAGAACTAAGCAGCCGTTTTGAAATATCTGAAAAAGAGAATAAAATACTATGCCATGAAAATGCTGAGCTGAAAGCCGAAAATGCTATGCTTAAAGCCGAGATAGAAGTATTAAAGGCACGCTTGGCGAGCAACAGCCATAATAGCAACAAGCCACCATCAAGTGATGGATATAAAAAGGAAACGGTAAAGCCTGCATTTTCCAAAATCAAAGGCAGCAAGCAGGGAGGCCAAAACGGTCATAAAGGGCATACCTTAAAGCAAGTCGAAACTCCCGATAAGGTAGTAATCTGCACCCCCGATGCCTGCACCTGTGGCCACAAGTATGAGAAGGGGCAGTTGATGCTGGCAGAAAAACGTCAGGTTTTCGATCTTCCACAACCCACGTTAGAAATTACCGAATACCAAATATTTAAAGCATCCTGTCCCTCGTGTGGGCAGGAGCAAAAGGGGGTTGCCCCGGATGGGGTAAATGCACCAGTACAATACGGCAACAAGGTAAAAGCTTTTGTTGTACTGCTCAACGTGCACTACAAGATTCCATATAAAAAGATACAACTATTGTTCGGCGATTTATTTGGTTATCCAATAAACGAATCAACCATTAGTTCAGCCGGTGAGAAATGTTACGAAAAGCTTGAAGAGAGTGAAAATATAATCAAGTCTAAAATAATTTGCAACAACGTGGTGCATGCCGATGAAACAGGCCTTCGGACAGCAGGTAAACTGCACTGGTTGCACACGGCAACTACCCATTTATTTACCTATCTGTTTGTACACGAAAAACGTGGGGCGGGGGCGATACAAAGCAATAAATCCATATTGACGGATTATATCGGATGGCTTGTCCATGATTGCTGGAGCAGCTATTTTAACTTGAAGAATCTGAAACATGCTATTTGCGGTGCTCACATTTTAAGGGAACTCCAAGGACTGATGGATGGCGGGGAAACCAGATGGGCAAAGGTTTTTAAGTCGTTCTTACTTTCTATTTATATGATGCCCTTTGACGAGAGGGTCATGCGACGAAACCACATAGAATCAAGATATGACCGCATCTGTGGCTTTGGTGAAAAAGAAGAACCACCACCCGTGAAAACAGCAGGCAGAAAAGGCAGGTGCAAACGAACCCAGGGAAGGAACCTTGTCGAACGCCTGATCAGGGAAAAAGATGCCATACTTGCATTTGCTTTCAACAAGGAAGTTCCATTTACTAATAACCTTGCCGAAAGGGATATAAGACCTGCCAAGGTCAAACAGAAAATATCAAATTGTTTCCGAACCTTCAAAGGAGCGGAGATATATGCCAGAATTGAAGGCTTTATTTCTACTGCCAGAAAGAACCAACGATGCGTCTTTAAAGAATTATGCACTACATTTGAGGGACAAAATTTTATTACCGAATAAATACACCTAAACAATTAC
>JAENWI010000025.1 GCA_016650115.1 Peptostreptococcaceae bacterium
ACCAACTAAAATTGATACAAAAATCATAATCATTATTTTAATCTTTTTTGTTTTTACGCCAATATATCCTGCCTTTTCCTCTCCCAACGCAAAGGCATTTAACTCTCTTGAATAACGTAAGAGCCCTAAAACGCCAATGATGAAAAATGGAAGAACAAGCCACACATATTCAAAGCCACGTCCTGAGAAGGAGCCCATGGTCCAATACACTATACTTTGGAGCTTTTCCTCTGACAATGTAATAATAAAGCTGATTAAACTGCCTGCAAACATGGAGACAATAACACCCGTGAGAATAATAGTGCTTGAGGATAAGGTATAGTTTATTTTATAGGAAAGTGTTAAAACAAGGACTAAGGTTAAAAATGCAAACAAAATACTCATTATTGTTATGCTGTATGATGGAAAAAAAGGAATTTCAAAGCCGATTGCAATTGTAATAACCGCTCCTAATGCACCGCCGGTAGATATTCCTAAGGTTGAACTTTCAGCTAAGGGGTTTCTTAATAGCCCCTGCATTGCGGTTCCTGCCACAGAAAGTGCTGCACCAACGAGTGCAGATAAAAGAACCCGTGGAATGCGCACCTTTTCAATAATGATTACTAAACTGCTCTGTAATTCAGATATATCTCCAATTGCAAAAAACTTATTCATAACAATACGAAGAGTATCTAAAAACGATATTTTCACACTGCCAATTGAAACAGAGAGCAAAAATATTAATATAAACAATATCAAAGAACAAATATATAGCAGCTTTCTTGAAACATTAGCTTTGATTAGGCTATCCAATATTCTTACTCCTTTTTTCTTTTATTCGTAGATTTTAGTATACAATTCCTTTGCAGCATCAACAAGACGAGGCCCCGGTCTTGTCAGTGCATCTGCATCTGCTGAAAACACCTTGTTGTTTTTGATTGCATTAATATTGGACCAACTTGTTCTGCCCATAATCTCGGCAATAGGGTCTGGAGTACTATACATATCAGTAGCGAAAATGTAATCGGGGTTACGACTAATAACCTGCTCTTCAGAAACCTTTTTCCAACCATCCATATCATAAAAAATATTTTCGGCGCCAACCAATGTTAACAACTCATCCTGAAAAGTTCCTTTACCACAAGACCATGGGCCATGAATAACAGGAGAAATTTCAACATACACCTTGTAGGAAGGTTTGCCTGCAACTTGTGTTTTAATATCGTTGAAATCTTTCTTCATTCCGTTGATTACTTCAGCTGATTTTTCGGAAGCCCCAAGAACCTTGCCTAACATTTCAATAACTAAATAAGTATCATTAATACTAGCTGCCTCAGTCACAATCACGTTAATACCCGCATCTTCAACTTGATTAAACTGATCTTCAGTTTGTGCCATTTTGCCAAAGATAACTAAATCGGGCTGTTCAGCAATGATTGATTCTATACTCGTTTTCGAGCCACTTGCTATTTTCTTCTTATTTTCGGTATCACTTGGATAATTACAATATTTACTAACAGCTATTAACTTATCGCCAAAACCCAAAGCATAAACAATTTCTGTATCAGAGGGTAAAAGGGAAATAATCTTTTCAGGCGTTTTGTTAAATGTCACGGTCTTTCCTCTACTGTCGGTAACTGAGTAGGTTGTATCCGATTTATCGGAACTTACTTTTGTTTTTGTTGCAGACTTTTCGCAAGCAACCATGGTGAAAATCATACTAACTACTAATAATAATGCTAACAATTTTTTCATAAAAATATCCTTTCAAAATAAGTTTTAACGCTTTTGATTATTAACTGCAAAAATTTCTTCTTCCTATCATAATCAACCACAAATAATGCTTCTGCACAACAAAAACTCGTCTTTCTTCAAAGACGAGTTCATAAGGTAATATTTAGTGATATTAATCCACATAAATAATAGCTTATTCTTACACCCAGAAGAAACTATAAACATAAGGCAGGTCTACCGACTCAGCTTCGCCCTACTATGACACCTTCCCGCAAAAAGCAGTGGTATTTGTCAATTCGTCAGCCATACGGTTACTGGGATAGCCAAGGATTTAAACCTTGTTCCCTATTAAGCGTTTGCACCTTAATGCACTATTTAATTGTACTTGTAATATATAACATTTTTGTAGAAATTGCAAGGGCTTCTTGATTGATAACTCTTAAGGGCTTCTGCCTGATTACTCTGCTTAAACCATATCAAGCTACCTATTGTCTATTTTTTCCGGATGCTTGTTTTCAAAGGTCTCCAGCACTCCCGGGTTGTAATCAAAGCTGTATTTCACGTCCTGGTTCCCGAGATGAGAGATGCCTTTTATTTCTTTCTCATTTCTCATTTTTTTCTCCTTATCGAGGCTGACTGTAGCAGCCTGCTTTCATTTATATTCTAGAAAGGGGTTTCTCTAAGTACTTTACAAGTAAGACACCGATGATGGCCGGCACAATCTGACCAATCCCGATACTCACAACAAAAACCCCGTAAGGCACGTGAATCAGCGCCGAAGGCCATACTGGCCAAAAGAGAAGCTTTGTGTCATAAACATAACCACGATATAAGCCGCGATTACAATTCCGGAATTGAAGATTTAAATAAAAATCACCAATACGGGTCTCCCTGTTTGGCAATCTTTACTTTATTTATTTATTTTCAGTGGTATCCAACTACAATTTTCTGTAAATCTTCATTCCACTCAGGAGCATCTGTAATTTTTTTAATTGTATTACATTCATCATCTTCTTTATCAAATTTAATTTTTCTGCTATCCTCTAGCGTAGGATTAGTCATATAGTCTTTCTCCATAACAGAATTACCGCCTTTACCCTTTATTACTTTACTAGGATAACGCATTAAATTAAAGGAGTCAATGGTTTTTGCGAATTTTTTAAGATTTTCGTAGAATTTTTTAAGGATTTTTTAAGAAATTCAAGCTTTTACTTACACATGCCGATTTTCATATTATTTCCCTATCGATTTTTAATATTTCAGCTTCTGTATTTTCTTCTATGTAATACAGGACATTATCAAGTATGCTGTTGCAATGCGAAGTTTCATCAGTAACACATGCCAGGCCTATCACTATAGACTGGTGAATATCCTGATCTTCAACCTCAGCTATTGAAACATTAAATTTGTTTCCAGCTTTTGCGCAAATGCTTTTTACAACCATTCTTTTTTCTTTTAGCGAATGCACCCAGGGTGCACAGAACTTTATTTTCATGGTTCCTATTATCATATTGTCACCTACATCAATCCTATATCTTTTCGATATTGAGCACCATTAAAAGTAATCCTTTTCACATTGTCATAAGCTTTTATTCTGCCTTCTTCATGAGTTTCGCCAAACGCAGTTGTTCCCAGAACACGGCCTCCATTTGTCGCTATATAACAATCGTTGGAGGGGCCGGCCTGTTTTGAAGTTTTCATCACCGTACCTGCGTGAAAAACAGTCACTTCCTTGTCCACTTTTTCCAAACCATAGATTTTATCACCTTTTTCGTAATTCCCAGGGTATCCGCCAGCAGCCATTACAACACAAACCGCTTTTTTCTCTGACCATTTCAATTTTATTTCAGATAAGCGGTTATTAATAACAGCCTCAAAAATATCAAGAAGATCCGTTTCAAGACGAACCAGGATAACCTGTGTTTCAGGATCTCCAAATCGATTATTAAATTCTATCACCTTTGGTTCTCCGTCCTTAATCATCAGACCGACGAAAAGTACTCCTTTGAAATTCAAACCATCCTCTTGAAAACCTTTCAACGTGGGCAAAAGAATCTGGTTATTAATCTTTTCCTGCAACTCCCCGTCGAAAATCAAGCTTGGAGAGTAAGTTCCCATGCCCCCTGTGTTTGGACCTTTGTCACCGTCAAATATCCGTTTATAATCCTGGACAGATTCCATTGGCACAATTGTGTTTTCATCAACAAAGCAAAGCATAGACGCTTCAACTCCAGTTAAAAATTCTTCAACAACAATTTTATCTCCTGCAGTGCCAAAAACTTTATCCCCCATTATTTCACCGATTGCCTTTTCCGCCTCTTCTTTTGTTTCGGCAATGATTACACCTTTTCCTGCAGCCAGTCCATCTGCTTTTATTACCATAGGGTATCCAAAAATCCCGATGTCCTCTTCAATCTTTCTTCTGTCTGTGAATTCTTTATATCTGGCGGTTGGGATTCTATGCCTTTCCAGGAATTTCTTGGTGAAAGCTTTGCTGGCTTCCAGCTGTGCGCATTTTTTGTTTGGTCCAAAAGTGCGAATTCCTTTGTCTTCTAACGCATCAACAATTCCAAGGGAAAGAGGCACCTCAGGTCCTATTACGGCTAAATCTATTTTGTTGGCGACTGCAAATTGACAGATTCTTTCAATGTCCTCCCCTTGAATTTCAACGCATTCCGCCAGTTCTGCAATGCCTGCATTTCCGGGTGCGCAATACATTTTTTTTATTTTAGGGCTTTTTGATAATTTCCATACTATAGCATGTTCACGGCCGCCGGAACCAACAATTAATACTCTCATTTTTCATACCTTTCCAGTTTTAATGTTTGAAATGACGCATGCCTGTAAATACCATGGCAATTCCCAGGTCATCTGCTTTTTTTATGGAATCCCCATCATTCATTGAACCTCCAGGTTGAATAATCGCACTGACTCCAGCTATTGCCGCGGCCGTTACGCAGTCATCAAATGGGAAGAAAGCATCCGATGCAAGAACCGCACCGTTCGTATCTCCTGTTGCCTGCCTGATGGAATTTTCAACAGCCCAAATCCTGTTTACCTGTCCTGGCCCTATACCTAAAGTTCTCCCATCCTTTGCAATGACTATTCCATTGGATTTAATATGTTTAACAACTTTCATAGCAAATATAAGCTGTTTCATTTCTTCAGCAGAAGGTTTCTTCTTTGTTACCGTCATTACGTTGGCTTCATCAAAAATATCACCGTCTATTTCCTGAATCAGTATCCCTCCACTGATTTTTTTAATGTCCAATGTTGCTGCAGGTGCTTTTTCACTTATATTTTCAAGTTTCATCAATCTAATGTTTTGTTTTTTCATAAGAATCGCTAAAGCCTCTTCAGTAAAATCAGGTGCTATTACAATTTCAACAAATATTTTGCTGATTTCCAATGCAGTATTTACATCAATTGTTCTATTTGCAGCGATTATTCCCCCGAATATTGAAATTTGATCTGCTTTATACGCCTTCAGATAAGCCTCATATATATTCTCTCCTACACCTACACCACAAGGATTGGCATGTTTTACCGCCACTACTGCAGGCTCATCAAATTCCTTAAGTGTATCAATTGCCCCATTTGTGTCATTGATATTATTGAAAGAAAGTTCTTTTCCATGCAGCTGAACAGCCCTCGTCAGAGAACCTGCAGCAGGCATAATCTCCCTGTAGTAATATGCCTTCTGATGCGGATTTTCGCCGTAACGGAGATCCTGTATTTTTTCATACGTAAATGTCAGGTTTTCAGGTAATTCTACCTTTTGCTTTTTAATTTTATTGTCAATCTCGGTGATATCAAGTGTTTCACGGTAATTTTCTTCTCCAGCCAAACTTCCCTGTTTTCTTAAATAATCTGAAATCATTGCATCATATGCTGCAGTATGTTCAAAAACCTTTAAGGCTAATTTATATTTTGTTTGATACGACACTTTTTGCGTCTCTTTTAATTCTTTTATGACCGTAATATAATCTTCAGGATCACATATTACCACCACATCGTTGTGATTTTTGGCAGCCGACCTTAACATGGCAGGACCGCCGATATCAATATTTTCTATCGCATCCTCCAGAGTAACATCTGGTTTCATGATTGTTTCCTTGAAAGGATAAAGATTTATGACCACTATATCGATCATATCAATGCCTAAATCCTTTATTTGTTTCATATGTTCTTCTTTATCTCTCCTGGCAAGAATTCCGCCATGAACAGCTGGGTGAAGGGTTTTTACTCTTCCGTCCAAGCATTCGGGAAATCTTGTAATTTCAGAAATCCCTGTAACTTTTACGCCATTTTCTTGAAGTGTCTTATTAGTTCCCCCTGTGGAAATAATTTCCACACCCAGCGCTTCAAGTTCTTTTGCAAATTCAATTATTCCACTTTTATCAGAAACACTTATTAATGCTCTCATCTTTATTTATTCCTTTCCATCCCAGCAATAGGTACACAATTTACATTTGTCAATTCCAACTGAATCAAGTGTGTCCTGAAGGCTGTGATATTTCAAGCTGTCAAAATGAAGAAGCTGACGTATTCTTTCAACCATATCCGCATACTTTTCACTTTTGCTATCGGCGTACATATTTAAAACTTCATCATTTGGATTTTCACCTTCAAGTTGAAAAATCATTCTTCTTGTAATCAGGTCCATCTCGCTGGTGCTTCTTGAAAAATTAAGATATTTACAACCAAAAACAAGCGGCGGACACGCTGGTCTAACATGAATTTCCTTAGCACCATTATCACAGAGATATTTTACCGTATCAGAAAGTTGCGTTCCCCTGACAATTGAATCATCTATCAGTACAAAATTTTTGTCTTTTATTATTTCATGTACAGGAATCAGTTTCATTTTTGCGACCAAATTTCTCGCCTTTTGATTTTGAGGCATAAAGCTTCTTGGCCATGTAGGCGTATATTTAATTAGTGGTCTTGCAAATGGGATGCCTGATGCATTTGCATACCCAATAGCGTGAGCAGTCCCGCTATCAGGAACGCCTGCGATATAATCAATATTCGACAGATTATCGTTCTTGGCGATACTAGCTCCACTACGGTATCTCATTTCTTCCACATTCACCCCTTCATAGGTTGAAGTTGGGTACCCGTAATAAGTCCATAAGAATGTACAAATCCTCATTTTATCTCCCGGTTCTCCCACAGTTTCCATGGTTTCTGGTGTTATAAATACAATTTCAGAAGGCCCAAGTTCTTTAGCGGTTTTATAACCAATGTTAATAAAAGCAAAGGACTCAGAAGCTGCACAAAAAGCTCCTTTTTTCTTTCCGATAATCAAAGGTGTTCTGCCAAACTTGTCTCTTGCGGCATATATACCTCCTTTTGTAAGAATCAGCATAGTTAAAGATCCTTCAACCTTTTCCTGTGCATACTTTATTCCTTCCACAATGGTATCCTTAGTGGAAACAAGCGCCGCTACCAACTCAGTGTTGTTTATTGCGCCACTGCTCAATGTCATAAACTGATGGCTTCCATTATCAATTAATTCTTTAACCAATTCTTCCTTATTGTTAATTCTGCCTACCGTTCCAATTGAATATTCTCCTTGTCTGCTGAACACAGTCAAAGGTTGAGGTTCGCCATCACTTATACATCCAATCCCCGAACCCCCTGCCATAACAAGTATTTCCTTTTCAAATTTTGTTCTAAAAGGCGAATTTTCTATACTGTGAATAGCTCTTTCAAACCCATCTTTTCCATAAATACACATTCCCCCACGTTTTGTTCCTAAATGAGAATGGTAATCTGTTCCAAAGAACAAATCCATTACGCAATCATTTTTTGACACAATCCCAAACAAACCACCCATTACTTTTCTCCTTTACTTTGCCATATCAGTACGGCTTTCGGTAATATAATATGCTCAATTTTAAGAACTCTTGCTGCCAGGCTTTCAGGGTTATCTCCTGGTTCAACAAATAATTTTTCTTGAATTATAACCTCTCCTGAATCGATTCCTTCATCTACATAATGAACAGTAGCTCCGCTCTCTTTTTCTCCAGCGTTTATTACTGCTTCATGGACTTTTCCCCCATAAAATCCTTCGCCGCAATATTTTGGTATCAAAGACGGATGTATATTAATGATTCGTCCCTTAAATTCTTTTACTAGCTCAGGTTTCAGTATATTCATATATCCTGCAAGAATAACCAGATTCGTATTTTCTTTTTTTAAGGCTTTAATAAGCTCAACATTGCGCTCCTCTTCATCAGGGAATTCCTGTTTCCCAATAACTACTCCTTTGATACCATGCTTTTTTGCCCTTTCAAGTGCAAAAGCCTCAGAGTTACTGGAAATCACCTGAACTATTTCAGCATCCTTTATCTGGCCATTATCTATGGAATCAATTACTGCCTGAAGATTTGATCCACTGCCAGAAACCATCACTGAAATTCTTAGCATAGAGTTACACCTTTTCCCTCTACTATCCTTCCAATTTCATATGCGTTTTCGCCAGCTGCATTAATTTGATTTTTAACTTCTTCTACATCATCCGGATTCACAACCATCATCATGCCAATCCCCATATTAAATGTCGCAAACATTTCACTTGTTTCGATATTCCCCGCATTTTTAATATATTCAAATATTGGCGGAGCCTCCCAGCTTCCAAGATTTACTTCAACACCAAGTCCTTCCGGAACTATTCTAGGGATATTTTCAAAAAATCCTCCCCCGGTTATGTGGACAATACCATTAACCAGACTTTTGCCAAGTACTGAATTACAAACCTTTGTATATATTTTTGTCGGCGTAATCAATGCTTCGCCAAGTGTCATGCCTAGCTGTTCCACCTTATCGGACACCTTCATATTCAATGTCTCAAAAAACAGTTTTCGGACCAAGGAATAACCATTGCTGTGGATTCCACTTGAAGTGATACCAATAATCACATCATTTTTTGCAATTTTGGATCCATCAATAATTTTTTTCTTATCAACAATACCGACTGCAAAACCTGCCATGTCATATTCACCATCCTGATAAAAGCCAGGCATTTCAGCTGTTTCTCCTCCAACCAATGCACATTCTGCAAGCAAGCAGCCATCAGCAATACCTTTAACTATATCCGCAACTTTTTCGGCGTCAACTTTGCCTGTTGCGATATAATCAAGAAAAAACAACGGCTTTGCTCCTTGGCAAAGAATATCATTCACGCACATTGCAACACAATCCTGCCCAACAGTGTCATGTATGTCTGTCATAAATGCTATTTTTAATTTAGTCCCCACTCCGTCAGTCCCAGACACTAGCACAGGCTCTGTTACTCCTTCAAGGTCCAGATTAAAAAGACTTCCAAAGCTTCCAAGCCCTGTCAGAACGTTTTTATTGAATGTCTTTTTAACATGCTCCTTCATTAAGGCAACAGCTCTTTCTCCTTCTTTTGTATCAACTCCAGCATCCTTGTAGGTCAATTTATTATCCATCATTTACCCCTTTTTCTGAACTCTCGAAAGAACTTCCTGGTAAGTTTCTTCCACATTGCCAAGATCTCTCCTGAATCTATCCTTATCCATTTTTTCGTTTGTAACAGCATCCCAAAGTCTACAGGTATCAGGTGAAATTTCATCTGCAAGAATAATTTTGCCATCCATCTGCTTACCAAACTCTACCTTAAAATCAACAAGTTTCAGACCTATTTCCAGAAAAAATTCCTTCAGGTTGTCGTTTATGATGTAGGAATATCTTTTCACTTCTTCAAGTTCTTCTTCTGTTGCAAGTTCCAGCGCTAAAATATGATCATCATTGATCAGTGGATCTCCTAATTCATCATTTTTATAAGAAAATTCTAGAATTGGCCTTGCAAGGACTCTTCCCTCTTCCACACCATATCTTTTTGAGAAAGACCCGGCAGTCACATTTCTTATAATTACTTCAAGAGGTAATATTTTTACCGCCGTCACAAGGGTTTCTCTTTCACTAAGCTGTTCTACAAAATGTGTTGGGATTCCCTTTTTTTCAAGCATTTGAAATATTATATTCGCCATCACATTATTTACTGCTCCCTTACCGGAAATCTGACCCTTTTTTAGACCGTTAAAAGCGGTTGCATCATCCTTGTAATCAACAATAAATAAGTTTTCGTCATCCGTTTTGAATACTTTTTTTGCTTTCCCTTCATAAATCATTCCTAATTTTTTCATCGTTTTTTCTCCTTTTGAAACTCGTGATCAATTGCTATAATCTCCTGTTCCATCTTTTCTTTGTATTGAATCATTTTAAGTTGAAGTTCCGGGTACTTCAGAGATAAAATCTGTACAGCCAACAACGCCGCATTTTCAGCACCATCAATAGCCACCGTAGCTACTGGAATTCCCTTAGGCATCTGAACAATAGAGAGAAGTGAATCCAGACCATCTAAAGTAGATGATTTAATCGGGATGCCAATAACAGGAATTGGTGTAAAAGCCGCCATTACCCCCGCAAGATGTGCCGCTTTTCCTGCCGCGGCTATAAGTACCTCTATGCCATTTGACACTGCGCCAGTTGCAAATTTTTCTGCTACAACTGGTGTTCTATGCGCTGAAATAATTCTGCTTTCAAACTCGACGCCAAAATCATTCAAGATTCTTTCCGCTCTTTCTACCACCGGGTAATCCGATTTGCTACCCATTACAATTCCTACTTTCATGTTACCTCCTCAGCTAGGGCCTGCTGGCGCACTTTGCCTCTGCTTCTGTTCTGAATAGGCGCTTGCAGGCCAATTGTCTATTTGAAATAATGGAGCCTCTCAGCTAGGGCCTGAGTGCACCGAGTATGTTTGACGTTAATTCTATCTCTGGTGCACTCAGGCCCTGGCTGAGATGCACTACTTAAAATAATTCACACCAGATTCAAAGATCTTTTGATCAAAGTTTCCGGGTACGTTTAAATAAAGATTTTTACCAATTCTTTCCGAATGGCCCATTTTACCAAATACTCGTCCATCCATTGACGTTATTCCTTCAATTGCATATGCAGAGTAATTTGGATTAAAGCTGATGTCCATAGAAGGCTTTCCATCGAAATCAACATATTGCGTCGCAATTTGACCGTTTTCAGCCAGACTACTAATGACTTCTTCACTTCCAATAAATCTTCCTTCCCCATGGGAAATTGGCAATGTATGAATGTCACCCACTTGAACTCCTGCGAGCCAAGGTGACTTAACTGATGCAATCCTTGTTTGAATTAAGCAAGACATGTGCCTCCCGATTTTATTATATGTCAGTGTAGGACTATCTTTATCAGTTTTTATAATTTCACCATATGGCACAAGTCCTAATTTTATTAGTGCCTGAAATCCATTACAAATACCAAGCATTAGCCCATCTCTGTTTTCTAGAAGGTCCTTGACCGCTTCCATAATTTTTGGGTTTCTAAATACAGCAGTAATAAATTTTGCCGACCCATCTGGTTCATCTCCGCCGCTGAATCCCCCTGGAATCATGATAATCTGGCTCTCTCTGATTTTCTTTTCCAATTCATCTATAGACTCAATCAGCTGCTTTTCAGAAAGATTTCTAATAATATGGATAAACGGGTTTCCTCCTGCTTTAACAAAAGCCCTCTTGGAATCCATCTCGCAATTAGTGCCGGGAAAAGCAGGGATTAGTATTTGAGGCTTTGCAATTCTTGTTAAAGGCCCCCTTGTATTTCGTTTTTCATAGGAAAACATCTCAACGTTTTCAGTGTCTCGGGTTTCCTTAAAGTCTGCTGTTCTTGTCGGGAAAATATTTTCCAGTGGTTCCGATATCCTTTTGATTGCATCATCAAGGCTAACAGATAGTTTTGACTTAATTAATTCTTGCCTCTGGTTGGAATTTTCACCGGAATATTTAATCTGGCTGGAATTTTCATTCTGATTTGAGTCTTCATATTCAACATCTATTTTTTCTCCGTCTGTTGTATTCCCGATTATTTTGTAATTTATACCCTCAAATATTTTTTCTATATCCTCTTTGATGGGAACCTGTAGAAGTAATGCGCCGTAATCGGCCTCACAAAGCTGATGATCATCCAAATTATATAGTGCTATGCCTATTTTATTGCCTATGGCCATTTTTACTGCGGAAACAAAGATGCCTCCCTGCCCAATGGTATTTGTTGAAAGAATATTACCCTTCTTAATCAGCTCACTGACTTTTGACATATTTCTTTTATACTGATTGAAATCAATAATTCCATTGCCATCGCGTACATTTGTTACATAAATCAAATGACTTTTTTCAGGTTTTAGCTCACTTGACACTGCCTCCTGTGCTTCAATAATACTCACTGCAAAAGAAATCAACGTTGGCGGAACATTTATATTCATAAAGGTTCCTGACATGCTGTCTTTACCACCAATAGCTGGAATTTCAAGCTCTTTTTGCACTTTTAATGCCCC
>JAENWI010000066.1 GCA_016650115.1 Peptostreptococcaceae bacterium
CAAATAAAAAATTAAATAAGAAGAAAACAAAGCCTGAATTTCGATTTATAATAATCGCTATTCAGGCTTTGTTTATTGATTTGGTTTGATTTTATTAGATTGTGGTGCACCTCAGCCCTGGCAGAGCTGCACCGCTTTATTTATTTGCTTTAATTTGATTCATAAGCAGCGACAGCAAGCCTTCCCTAGCTTTGCGGCGCCACCAGGCCCTAGCTGAGATCCAGCTTATTGTTTAGAATCCAAATGTTGCAGATGCTGTATGCAATTATTAGGACAACACCATAAAGCAGGGCAAGCCCCATTACCCAGTTGAAAAGGCCCAGAGCCTCCTGAAGACTTCCAAGATTGGATATTGTGTTTAGCTGAGAAATAAAGATGCTTTTGTCTTTCAGAAATGGTCCTGAAATCATAGCCACGCCCTGAACGAGGATACTTTCTGCCCAGGAAAAAGCAAAATAGGACAGGACACCAATGGGAACTCTGAATTTATTGAACTGTTTCAAATGTGCGATAGAGCACGCCAGAAATAGTTTGGCTACTTCTTTTACTGTAGAAACAATCATTGCAAGAACAAGAAGAAGGATGGTTACTCCGCCAAGTCCAGATAGTTGAGCGATGACCATTTTGATTTCATTTATTATATCCATGAAAGGCAGTGGTGCTATCAGCAAAGCGAAAACCAGCAAACCGATCACCGAAACAATCATGGTCAATACAATCCACATAGAACTCACTATTAATTTAGAAGATAATATTTGACTCGATGTTACAGGAAGGGTTAAGGTTAAATACCCTTGTTTTGAATATATGTTTATATTGAATATTTTAAACAAACTGATGATGGTTATTACGATAACAGCTATAATGATGCCAAAAGCGATGAAACCTCCAGTAATAACAATAAAATCATTGTTTACGTAGTTAAAAATAAATGGGAGGATAATAACGCCAAGCAGGATTGACAGATAAATCCCTGCAAAATCTCTCCAGGTTGACTTGATGTCATATTTGATTAATTTCTTTAACATTTGAATACCTCCCTAAACAATTGATCGATGGACTTGTCTTCCACAGCCCTGATATTGTCAATATCACCCTGTAATACAATTTCTCCTTCTTTCAGGAATATTACCGTATCGAAGATTCGTTCTACATCAGAAATCAGGTGGGTAGACATTAAAATAGTGGAATTCGGTTCGTAGTTTGACAAGATGGTATCTAGTATATAATCTCTCGCGGCTGGGTCAACGCCCCCAATTGGTTCGTCCAGGATGTAAAACATGGCTTTCCTGGACATTACCAGGCATAACTGGAATTTTTCAATCATCCCTTTAGACATTGTATTGATTCTTTGTTTTTCATTGAGCCCTAGTTTATGGAGCATTTCGAGGCATTTATCTTCACTGAAATCAGTGTAAAAGTCTTTAAACATGGAAATCATATTCAAAGGAGTCATCCATGGACTAAAATAGGAATTGTCTGGCAGATAAGATACCAAAGCCTTTGTTTCAGGGCCTATGGGTATTCCATTGATGGTAACTGTTCCATTATAATCTTTAATGACTCCCGCTAGAATTTTTAATAAAGTTGTCTTCCCACTTCCGTTTGGACCTAGTAAACCTACGATATGTCCTGGCTCCAATGTAAGATTTATACCGGACAAAGCTAATTTTTTTGGATACATTTTACTCAGATTGCTAACGTTTAATAAATTTAGTTTGGCATCTGAAGGTTTATTTGTAATTTGCGTGTTCATTTAGACACTCCTTTCTTCAATTTTTTTGATAAACAGATTGACGGCTTCTTGATTTGAAAAGCCTAAACTTGACATTTGCAGTATGAACTGATCAATGATTTCTTGTGCAACTGATTCGCGCATTTTAATAATTAACTCCTTATCTTTTGTAATAAAACGACCTGTTGTTCTCTCGGCGAAAACAAGTCCATCTCTTTCCAATTCTGCCAGTGCTCTTTGCATGGTGTTAGGGTTGACTTCAAAATAGAGAGCGAGATCTCTCACTGATTCAAGCTTAGAACCGACCGTTAATTCCCCTGAGACGATTCTATGCTTAAAATTGTTTACCAATTGTAAATAAATTGGTGTATTTGACTGAAACTGATTTGTCATAATGTGTGGTACCTCCTATTGTATTATTGTATTAGTCAATTAGTACAATAATACAAAACAGAAAGTGTGTCAATAGGAAGACGAAAAAAATATTATATTTTTTAAAAAATTTATTTGAATAACGGTTTTCCTTTAAATATGATATAATTTCAATGATAACAGGTGGTAACTGCGCCACCAGGCCCTAGCTGAAATTTAATCCAATTTTAATCTTTATCAAATGGGATTTGAAGCATCCCATCTTATAATGAAATCATATTAAAAAACTAATTCAAACACAAACACAGAGGAGGGAAATTATTATGGTAACACTTGAACAGGTAGAAAAGCTTCGTGAATATGCAAATGTATCTTACGATGAAGCGAAAAAAGCGCTGGAGAAAAATGAGGGTGACATACTGCAGGCATTAATTGATCTTGAACAGGAAGGCAAAACAAAATCGCCTCAGGATGGGGGGAAGTATATATATTCAGCTGCCGATTATGAGGATTCAGAAAAAACAGAAGGCTCTGGCAAAAAGAAATCGAAAGATAAAAGAGAAGAACCCTCTGCATTCAAAGACAATATGAACAGGTTCTTTAAATGGCTGGGTGAAATAATCCACAAAGGCAATGTAAATTTACTGGTGATTCAAAAACATGGGGAGAATGTTATTAAACTTCCAGTGACTGTGGTTGTAATATTCCTGTTAGTTGGATTTTGGTTCATCATTCCATTACTTGTGGTAGGACTGTTCCTTAACTTCAGATATTCTTTTGAAGGACCGGATCTGGGGAGCGACAAAGTGAACCGGGTGATGGACAATGTATCGCAGGCTGCAGAAAATATTAAACAAGACATAAAGAAATAATAGAAGCTATTCTAAAAGGAGGATTTATGCAGCAACGGATTTTAATCATTGAAGATGAAGAAAAGCTTGCCAGATTTATTGCTGGACAGATGGGGGAAAAATGATCCGGAAACCATGCAGGAAGCCATAGATGCGATTAAAAGCGAATCGGAAAACATGAAAGACCTTGTAGAACAACTTTTGTTTTTAGCTAGAGGGGATAATGAAACCCTGCAATTATACTTGGAGGTTTTTGATTGCGGCGAATTAGTGGAAGAGATTTTGCAGGAAACGCAAATGATAGACAGTTATCATCGTTTTCGAAAGAAAGAGGGCACCTCAGGATTAATCAATGCGGATCGTCAGTTGATGAAACAAGCCATTCGAATTTTAGCGGATAACAGTATCAAATATACACCGCAAGACGGGGAAATTGTTGTTTCAGTGAATGCAGACAATGCTGAACAAGGGTTTGTACGAATTTCTGTTCAAGATAATGGTATTGGTATAGATCCAGATAATATTCCATATATATTTGATCGGTTTTATCGGTCCGATGAATCTCGCGCAAAAAAAACAGGGGGATCCGGTCTTGGGCTTGCCATTATGAAATGGATTATAGATAGACATGCCGGGACCATTGAAGTAATAAGCCGTAAAGATATTGGCACCAGAACAACAATCATCATGCCGGAAACCATTCAAGCCAAGTCGCAGGAACGCTGAATAACATATCCATGCATTTCAATCAATTCTCGCCCTAACATCTTATCATAAGTAAAGGTTAGGGTGTTTTCAAGTTTCAAGCTTTTATTTATGTAGAAAGTCAAGTCTTGATCATTAAAGATATTAAAGTTTTCTAAGGAAGTGGCTGGTTCGCCAATTACAACCTTGGAAACAAGGGCTTTGCAGCAGCTACCTCCAGTAGAATGAGAAACAACCGTTACAGAAGAAAAATTTTTCTTCTTCTGATATGTTTTAAAATCTTCTGATAGAATAATATTCATAACATCCTCCCAACATTTCACCCGCGAATTAAGATATAATATATTATAGAGGGTAAAGTTGACAAACACAACCTCGGAGTATAAAATTTTAGAATAATAAATTGATGGTGCAGTCAGACCCTAGCTGATACGCACCGAGCGTTACGGACATTAGATTGGAGTAAAAATGAGAAATTATAAAGAAGAATTAATAAAAAGGATAGCATATATTAGAAATTTATTGGAAACGAGTGGAGCCGAAGGAATTGTCTATGGGAATAGCGGTGGAAAAGACAGTGCACTTGCAGGAATATTGTCTAAGATGGCTTGTGACAACACGCTTGGGGTAATGATGCCATGCCAGTCAAAGCGTAATTATGAAGAAGACACAGTTGATGCAATTGAGGTTGCGGAACAATTTGATATAGAGACTATTACTGTTGATTTGACTAAACTCAAAAACACATTTGAGAAGACTCTGTTAGATATTGAGACAACTGCAAAAGCTTTGACAAATGTGAATCCCAGGTTAAGAATGACAACCCTTTACGCAGTTGCCCAAAGTAAGAATCTGCTGGTTTGTGGTACAGGGAACAGAAGTGAAGGTTATATGGGATATTTTACTAAATGGGGGGATGGCGCTTTTGATTTCAACCCAATTGGAGATCTAACCGTTGGAGAAATCTATGATTTTTTGAAGTTTTTAAACGCACCCAAGTCTATTATTGAAAAAGCGCCTTCTGCAGCCTTGTTCGAAGGACAGACTGATGAAAAAGAAATGGGTATTACCTATAAAGAAATAGACAATTATATTTTGAATGGTGTAGCTACCCCTGAAGGCTTGGAGATTATTGAAAGATATCACAATGCCAGCATTCATAAAAGAGAAAGCCTGAAAATCTATGGGGAATAAGCTGATCTATGTTGCAGATGATGAAGAAAACATTCGAAAACTTGTGAAGAATTTTTTAGAGTCTGCGGAATATGACGTGAAGGAATTTGAAACGGGGGATTTACTTTACGATGAATTCATGAGGACTGAATGCGATCTGGTTATACTTGATATTATGATGCCGGGAAGCAATGGTTTTGAAATATGCGCGAAGCTGAGAGAAAAGAGTATAGTTCCCATCATCATGCTTACGGCCAGAGATACAGATGCGGATTACATAAAGGGAATAACTTTAGGTGGTGACGATTATTTCACAAAGCCTTTCAGCCCTATGTCACTTCTAATGAGAGTCAAGGCCATATTTAGAAGAATAGAACTGGAAAAAACCCAAAGAGTTGTTTCAGACCAGGAAGAAAAATCGGAACATGTGATTCAATTTGGGGATATTTCCATTGATTTAAACAGTAAAATGGTATTTATCGATGAAATGGAAATGGGGATTACACCTTACGAGTATAATATGCTGGTTTATTTGTTCGAGAATAAGGAGAAAGCGATTTCTCGTGAGGAGATATTAGATATGGTTTGGGGATACAATAGCGAGGTTGAGACCAGAGCTGCAGATGATACGGTTAAGAGACTCAGGAAAAAGCTTTCTGACAGTAATGTTGCTATTGAAACAGTCTGGGGATTTGGATTCAGATTAAATATCAAGGAGAAAAACTGATGGGGATTGGAAAAGGCAAAAGGAGCATCAAGACTAGAATACTAGTCAGCATTCTGGTTTTAATTGGTGTAATTTTTTGCTGTATAATTTTAGCTTTTAATTCCCTTGTAAATGCCAATATACAAAAAAATGCCATTAATCAACTTGAACAGGCAATCCGTATAGTTGAAAATAATAACGAGAACCAAGTGGGCAATGCTATTGGCAACAATAAACCGGTGCCTCAAATGAAATCAAGAGCTGAGTTGCTGATTATTAATGATAGTTATGGCATCGAATATCCAAATGCGGGTAATGAATTGATGAATAATGGAGAGAAATATAAAGCCCTTATCGAGGCAATAAAATCCGGAGAATATCAGCTTGGTAATAGAGAAATGATAAGGCTGACGACGGAATTTGGAGATTATTACGCTGCGATAATCAAGGTGAATACAAGTGATTTGCCACAGCAGTTATATATGGTTTTCTTTGTTGATATATCAGGCAACATTGAACTGGCGGTTCAAATAAATCTAATGCTTATTCTTATTTTAGCGTTTGCTTTTCTTCTTGCCACTTTAACCGCGATTATCTTAGCCGGAAAAATAGCGAAGCCAATCAAAGAACTCACTGGGTTTGCAGAGAGAATAGGGGAAGGAGATTTTACCGAATGCGGAGTTGATTTTGCTGACCGCGAAATTTCCCGGCTTGCGGATAACATGAATAAGAGTGCAGAGCAATTGGATAAATATGATAAAGAACAGAAAATATTTTTCCAAAATGCCTCTCATGAATTAAGAACCCCATTAATGTCAATGAAAGGATATGCAGAAGCGATTAAGTACAAGGTCATTGAGAGCGAGCATGCAGCTGATATTATCTTGGAAGAAACAGATAAATTGAGTGAAATAGTGGAGGATTTGCTTTATATTTCGAAAATCGACAATATTTCCAAGGATTACGTGAAAATCAATTGTGACCTCAGAGAAATGCTGTCTAATTGTTGTATTACTGAAAAAGCAAGAGCACTGAATAAAGGGGTTGAATTTGTTTATGAATTTGATCAAAAGCCTGTTATGTTCGAATGTGATGAAAAAAGCATGGCGAGAGCATTATTAAATGTCATTGATAACAGCGTACGATATGCAAAAACAAAAATAGTGGTCAGCTGCAAAATTCAGACGGGAAAGAAAAACGCAGGCAAAAATAAAGGGGAAAAGTTATTGATATCTATTGAGGATGACGGGGAAGGAATTTCTCCGGAAGAAGCGCCGTATATATTTGATCGGTTCTTTAAAGGCACTGGAGGCAAAAACGGAATTGGGCTTGCAGTTGTCAAGAGCGTAGTAGAAGAACATAATGGTAAGATTTGGGTGGAGAATGTTGGATTCGGGAAGATTGGAGCTGAGAATGTTGGAGTTGGTAAGTCTGGAACTGAAAAGGCCGGATCTGGAACGAAATTTAACATAAGCTTTAACAAATAAGAAAGAAATGCCTGTTTGGGATCACCCTGTCAATGAAGATGGGGAGAGGCAGACATTTAATGAAAACAAGTAATGAAAACAATAAAAAAAATAGGCCGTCAGGCCTATTTTTCAATAATTAATAATTATTGTTTCTCTGTCTTTTCTTTGCTTGTCTGCATTCTGGACATCTTTGAGGTTCGTTTTCGAATCCCTTTTCTTTGTAAAATTCCTGTTCTCCAACAGTGAATGTGAATTCTGC
>JAENWI010000009.1 GCA_016650115.1 Peptostreptococcaceae bacterium
CATATTCGCTCCATTCGAATTGATCAGATATTAACCCATAGAATCTTTGCCATTCCTATATTTTTAGGAATTATGTTTTCAGTTTTCTATTTGACATTTGAAGTAATCGGTAAATTTTTAAGCGACTGGCTCGCTCAAGGTATTGGCTGGTTTATACTGGAGGTCAGCAGGGCTTTGGTTTCCAGTGGTGCCAGTACAACTCTCCAGGCCCTGATTGTGGATGGTGTTTTAACTGGCATAGGCAGCGTCCTTTCCTTCCTACCAATAATAGCCGTTCTTTTTTTCTTCCTTTCAATTCTGGAAGACAGCGGTTATATTCCTAGAGTCGCCTTTGTAATGGATAAACTTCTTAGAAAAATAGGCCTTTCAGGACGTTCCATTGTTCCGATGCTTATTGGTTTTGGATGTTCAGTTCCCGCAATTATGGCAACCCGGTCTCTTCCAAGCAAGAGAGATCGTCAATTAACGATGGCTCTGATTCCTTTTATGTCCTGCAGTGCCAAGTTGCCGATTTATGCCATATTTACAGCCGCATTTTTTTCTAAAAATGAAGGTTTAATAATGACAGGCATTTATGTGACCGGGATTCTCGTTGCCATTATATGTGCCCTTATTTTTAAATTAACCATATATAAAGGTGACCCTGTTCCTTTTGTAATGGTTATTCCTTCCTACAGGGTTCCTTCAATTAAAAGTGTAGGACTTCGCATGTGGGAAAATGTAAAGGGATTTATTAAAAAAGCTTTTACTGTGATTTTATTAGCAACGATTATTATTTGGTTTCTACAAAGCTTTGATTTTGGATTAAATATGGTTTCAAATAGCGAAGACAGCATTCTCGCTTTTATAGGCAGGGCTACCGCACCTTTATTTGCCCCATTAGGCTTTGGAGACTGGCGTGCCGCGACTGCACTCATTACTGGGTTATCAGCCAAAGAAGCAGTGGTCAGCACCATGGCAGTATTAACCGGTGCTTCAGGTGCAGCTTCTCTCGAATTAATGCTTGGTGAGATTTTTACACCGATTTCTGCTTTTGCCTTCATGGTTTTTTGCCTTCTTTACATGCCTTGCGTCGCAACACTTGCGGCAATCAGGCGAGAGCTGGGTGGCCTGAAGTACGCACTGGTAATTATGTTTTTCCAAACGTCAGTTGCCTGGATAGTCGCCTTCATCCTCTACCAGAGCCTGAATTTTTTCTTTGGGTAAGGTTATCTTTGCGAAAAGCTGCAACATCCCGATATTGCAATATATCCCCGCACAGCCAAAAAAGTTATCCACAGGTTCCCTGTGGATAACTTAAATTTTACTTGAGTGATTGCAATGGTTTCAAGAAGCCCAAGCCCAATGTCGGATGCTTATAATGGGCTTATTTCCTTCTTGCACCACCTTCAGAAACATTCATTCTGGTGATTGATTTCTGCAAAGCTATTTTTGCAAGCAGTACGTCATTGCCTTCCTCTTTTGTATGAGGCAAGGCAAGCCAATGCTCGGCCCGCTCTTTTTCATTCATTGCTTTCTTCTTGTCTATTTGCTCAGACCATTCAGCAGCATCTGTATAAATGATGATATAGTCTTTTACATCAACATAACCCCTTGAAATGGCTGCAATTTTAAAATCCTTCGAGCCAACTTCCTTAATCCAAAGCTCGCCAACATCCAGAAGTTTGCATGCCCATGCATGATCCGCCATAAACCCCTCATCACCTGATAATGTTCTGCAGATGACAAGTTCTATTTCTCCTTTATAAAAAAGCTTTGAAGGAGTTATTATCTCTAATAATACGCTTTTAGACATTACAACTACTATGCCTTTCTACAACTTCATCAATACCGCCGGCAAACAAGAACAGCGCTTCAGGTATCTCGTCGTGTTTTCCATCTAATATCTCTCTAAAACCTCTGATCGTTTCCTTTAGTGGCAGATATTTCCCTGGCGTACCAGTAAACTGTTCTGCAACGCTGAATGGCTGAGATAAAAATCGTTGAATTTTTCTTGCTCTTGAAACAACCAGTTTATCTGAGTCAGATAGCTCATCCATGCCAAGTATTGCAATGATATCCTGTAAATCTTTATATCTTTGAAGTACTTCTTGAACATCTCTTGCCGTATCATAATGCTCATCCCCAATAATGAGTGGATCCATTATTCTTGAAGTTGATTCAAGCGGATCTACTGCAGGGTAAATGCCAAGCTCAGTGATTGCTCGAGAGAGAACGGTAGTTGCATCAAGATGGGCAAACGTGGTTGCCGGTGCAGGGTCAGTCAGATCATCCGCTGGTACATAAATAGCTTGAACGGATGTAATTGAGCCTTTCTTCGTTGAAGTAATTCTTTCCTGTAATGCACCCATTTCAGTCGCAAGGGTAGGCTGATATCCAACAGCTGAAGGGACACGTCCCAAGAGTGCAGATACTTCTGACCCAGCCTGAGTAAATCTAAATATATTATCAATGAACAAAAGTACATCTTGTCCCTCTTCATCTCGGAAATACTCTGCCATGGTAAGCCCTGTCAGTGCTACTCTCATTCTGGCTCCAGGAGGTTCATTCATCTGTCCAAATACCATAGCGGTTTTAGCAATTACTCCAGATTCTATCATCTCATAATAAAGATCATTTCCTTCTCTTGTTCGCTCTCCGACACCAGCGAATACTGATATTCCACCATGTTCTTTTGCTATGTTATTGATTAATTCCTGAATAAGGACCGTTTTGCCTACGCCTGCTCCACCAAATAAACCCACTTTTCCGCCTCTGGTATAAGGCGCAATCAGATCAACAACCTTGATTCCTGTTTCAAAAATCTCTGTTGATGTATTTTGTTCATCAAAGGCTGGTGCCGCTCTATGAATTGGTCGTCTTAATTCCGTCGCTACAGGTCCTTTTTCGTCAATTGTTGCTCCAATAACATTGAAAAGTCTTCCCAAAACTTCCTTACCGACCGGAACACTTATAGGCCCGCCTGTGTCTATTGCCTCTGTGCCTCGCGTTAATCCGTCTGTTGATTCTAATGCAACGCATCTGACCACATCGTCCCCGACATGCTGAGCTACTTCTGCTACAATTTCTCTTTCATCAACTTTAATGATTATAGCATTTAACAGCTCTGGTAAATGGTCTTGTTCAAATTTTATATCCAATACTGGACCAATGATCTGATGTATTATTCCTTTATTCAAAAGTCTCTCACCTCCTATTTCTGTGCCTCTGAACCAGCTACAATTTCACAAATTTCTCGCGTAATACTGGCTTGTCTTGCTCTATTATAGAACAAGGATAAATCCGAAAGCATATCTCTAGCATTATCAGTTGCGCTCTCCATTGCGATACGTCTGGCTGCATGTTCGCAGGTTGCAGATTCAACAATTGCCCCATATATCATAATCTCAACATATTTCGGTACCAGGTAATTAAACACTTCTTCCACCGAAGGTTCATAATCAACCATTTTCTCAGTTTTCATAACTTCAGGATCATGTTCTATACTGAATGGCAGCAATGTGACAGTCTTAACCTGCTGTTCCATCGTACTTACAAAAGAAGTATAGATTATTACCACTTCATCTATCTCGCCGTTATCATATAATTCAATAATAGGCTTACTTATTTCTTTGGTTTCCAGGAATGATATGCTTTCTGGAGGCGCTGAATATTCACTATAAATATTATGTGACCTCTTTTTGAAATAATCTCTTCCTTTGGTTCCTACTGCAACAATTACCGGTTTTTCCTGGTCCTGCGCTATTTCTTTTGCCGCCACCTTAATGACATTAGAATTGAATCCTCCGCAAAGACCTCGACAACTTGTTATTATAATATAGCATGTTGTTTTAATCTCTCTACTTCCGGAAAGATATTTTCGCGGTATGTCCGTGGTATTATTGAATATTTCCTCTATGGATTCTGTAATATAGTGAAAATACTCTCTTGTTTTCTCAAAGGTGTTTTTGGCTTTTCTTAATTTAGCTGTAGATACAAGTTTCATCGCGTTGGTAATATGTTCAGTGCTGTTTACACTTTTAATTCTTCTCTTAATATCTCTCAGATTGCCAGATGCCATACATTCACCCCTTTCCGTTTATTTGTATATAACATTACTAAAAAGGTTTGCAGAAAGGAGCGTTTGAATTTAAAAATTCCTTTATGTTATCAGTATTTTTATATTCCTTAATTGCTTTTTTCAAAAGCAATTCTGTATCTTCTTTCATTTCACCAGTTTCTTTGATCGCCTTTTTTATCGTTGGATAGTGAGTGTCAAGATATATGTGTAAATACTTTTCAAATTCCTTTATTTTTTCAACCTCCACATCGACTAACAGTTGATTAATTGCTGCATAAATAATCATTACCTGATCTGCAACATCTACTGGTGAATATTGTCTCTGCTTTAATATTTCCATTAAGATTTTACCATGATCCAGTCTGTCTCTCGTATCCTTATCAATATCTGATCCAAATTGAGAAAAACTGGCAAGTTCTCTATATTGAGCCAACTCTAATTTTACTTTGCTGGCAACCTTTTTCATGGCCTTTATTTGTGCATTACCTCCTACACGAGATACAGAAATACCTGCATTTACAGCCGGTCTCTGCCCAGTAAAGAATAATTCAGCCTCAAGGAAAATCTGTCCGTCTGTAATAGATATTACATTTGTCGGAATATAAGCAGAAACATCTCCTGCCTGCGTCTCAATGATTGGCAATGCTGTAATGGATCCACCACCTAGTTCATCTGAAAGTCTTGCCGCTCTTTCAAGCAATCTGCTGTGAAGATAAAATACATCCCCAGGATAAGCTTCTCTACCTGGTGGTCTTCTTAGAAGTAATGACATGGCACGGTAAGCAACAGCATGTTTAGATAAGTCATCATAAATAATCAATACGTCTTTACCTTCATACATGAAGTGTTCAGCCATTGCGCAACCGGCATATGGTGCAATATATTGCAATGGTGCAACATCGCTTGCGGTTGCAGCTACAATAATTGTATATTTCATAGCATCCTTGCCTTCAAGTGTCTGGACAAGCTGTGCTATTGTTGACTTTTTTTGTCCGATAGCAACATATATGCAAATAACATTTTCCTGACTCTGATTTATAATCGTATCAATTGCTATTGCAGTTTTGCCTGTTTGCCTATCGCCTATAATTAATTCTCTTTGTCCTTTTCCAATAGGAATCATAGAATCAATTGCCTTGATTCCTGTCTGTAACGGTTGATTAACCGACTTCCTTTGTAATACTCCAGGGGCAGGGAATTCTACCGGCCTCACTGCTGTTGCTTTCGTAGGACCTTTTCCGTCAATAGGCTGTCCCAGCGCATTTACAACTCTCCCTATCAATTCACTTCCTACCGGCACTTCAACTACTCTTCCAGTCGGTTTTACTATATCGCCTTCTTTGATTTCCATATCGGAGCCTAATATTACTACTCCTACATTATCTTCTTCTAAATTTAGAGCCATCCCGTAAGTTTCTCCGGGGAATTCAAGGAGCTCGCCTGCCATACAATTTTCGAGGCCGTATACTCTTGCTATTCCATCCCCAACCTGTAAAACAGTTCCAAAATCTGATATTTCTATTTCATTCTTGTAGTTTTTGATTTGTTCCTTAATAATCGCACTTATTTCTTCTGGTCTAAGGTTCATCCTTTTGCCTCCTTTCTCCAATTTTTATTTTAAAGCTTCTGTCATATCCTCAAGCCGCTTCTTATATGAAGCGTCAATCACTTTACCGTCAATTAATATTTTTATGCCTCCAACAAGGCTTTTATCAATTTGATTTTCCAGCTGGACGTTTGTTCTAAGAAGTTTTCCAGTTTGCTCCTGAAATTTTTCCAGTTGTTCTTTTGTAATCATTTCAGTAGAATAGATTATTCCCGCAGAAGTACCTTCCTTTTCTCTGGAAAGCTGCTGCATGGTTTTTACAATCCTATCAAAATGTCTCGTTCTTCCCTTATCAATAAGCACACATAAAAAATTCATAAGTTCTTCGCTTATTTGTTTATTAAAAATTTTACCTAAAACATCTTTTTTTTCACTCGCAGAAATAATCGGTGAATCAATAAACTTTCGCAAACCGTCTTCACTTTTTATTATAGCTGCCACTTCTTTTGCTTCAGATATAATTTCTTCTTCCTTCTTCAGTTCCTGTGCCACCTGATAAAGCGCCCTGGCATATACTTTGTCTATTGTTAATTCTGCCATTGAGTGGTACCTGCCTGTTCAATGATTTTGTCAATGATTTCGCTTTGCCCATCTACATCAATTTGTTTTTCCATGATTTTTTCTGCTGCAAGAAGAGCAAGAGATGCAATTTGGCCCTTAACTTCTGTTAAGGCTTTTCTTTTTTCTCTTTCAATTTCAATTTCAGCCAAGGAAAGATTTTTCGATGCTTGCTGATTAGCTTTTTCTATAATTTCTTTAGCCATTTCATCTGCCTTCACTTTTGCAACTCGAACGATTTCTCTTGCTTCATTTTCACTTTTTGAAAGTTTTTTGTTATAATCTTCCAGCCTTTCATCAGCCTGCTTGTTTGTCAAATCTGCATTGCCGAAAGCATCCCTTACTTCATTTTCTCTTATGGCAATAAAATTTCGAACTTTTTCGAAAAAATTCTTCTTAAGGATAAAGAACAGTACAATTACCGTGGCCCAAATCATCACCAAGGTCCAATTAAAGCTTATTAGCGGTGTATATAAATGCAATTTCTATATCCTCCTCTCTTTAATTTTTCTTTCATGCTATACTTTACAGCATGCCAACTAATGGATTTACAAACAATAATATCATTGAGATTAGAAATGCAAAGATACCTGTTGTTTCGGCTACCGCTTGTCCAACAAGCATTGTCTTTAAAATATCTCCCTGAGCTTCTGGTTGTCTGGCAACTCCTTCAACAGCTTTACCTGCTGCGAATCCTTGTCCAAGACCAATTCCGACTGCAGCCAATCCGATGCATGCCGCAGATAAAGCGGACATCCCTAGTACAAATCCTGCTGGTGTTAATAATGGCATAATTTTTTCCTCCTGTTTTCTTTAACTAATTTAATTTTATTTTTAATGATCGTGTTCATCTCCAATAATAAAAATTTCCATAGAGATAAACACCATGGTTAACATGGTAAATATAAAAGCCTGCAATATTGGTTCAAATATATCAAAGAAGATATTTCCCGGCAAAGGTATTACTGCCTGTAATAGAGGAATTGGAAGATGCAATGCCTCTGAGGCGGTTTCCAAGCTTGTAAATAATAAAGCCATTACAATTGCTCCTCCTAGAATGTTGCCAAAAAGTCGAAATCCGAGAGAAATCGGGAAAGAAAGTTCTTCAATCACCTTTAATGGGAACATAAATGGATAGGGGCTGCTCATATGTTTAATTTTACCGATGAAGCCCATTGTCCTGAATCCATGGTACTGTATCAAGAAGGCTGTGGTCAGCGAAAGGGCAAAAGCTGTATTTACATCCGCAGTGACTGGTCTGAATCCAAGAAGTCCCAGCGAATTGGCAAAAAGCAGAAAAATAAAAAGCGTTCCTATATATGGTGCAAAATTAGAATTGTGTTTCCCCATTGTGTCCTCAACTAATTTATATATCCCCTGAACGATAAACTCCGCAACCACCTGCTTACCCTTAGGTTGCCTTTGCATATTATGAGTCATCCAAAACGCTAAAAACGACATGGTAATTGCTATAATTATTGCAAAAAAAACTGTCTCTGTTACAAATATACCACCGTCCCCAAAACCCAGTATGATTCTTGGACCTAAATTACTTAAATCATGCACTTTTAATCCTCCTCCGATCTGCCGTCTCTCTTCATTTCCTTTTCCAAATCTTCTCTGTCAAATTCCGCCTGAACCTCCGGTCTTACTTTTCGGCCTTCGGAAAATTTTGTTTTGAAACCATGAAGGTAATATATTGAAATTTTTACGGTAATAAATCCCAGTAAACTTCCAAACCCGGCATGATTGTTTATTTTAAATGCTGTAACAACCGCAACCCCGTATAAAGCCAGCCTTAAAAAGTACCCGAGAAAAATAAACGATTTATTCCCGTTACTCAAAACCGTCTTTAATGTAAATGCTAAAATGTTGAAATTTGCGATTGCGATAAATGTACCTAGAAAAAGTCCATAAGTATATTTTATATCCAGACCTATAAGGGGTAGGGAAACAATTTCAAAGACCATCATTACAATTAGTCCATATAAGAAAATTTTATTTTTAAAGGCTGTCAGATCATTCATTAAATACGTCCTTTTTATAAAGCCCAATTCTTATGCTATTTTACAATGTAACATTAAATTAAACGTTATTCACCATTATAGCCTTCTGCACCTAAAAGTAAAGGCTTTTTTGAAAATTTTATCGCTATTTGAGAAACATTTAACAAAACAAATTTTTCCTTGTTGGATATTGCTGTTTTTTAAAGTTTATTTATAACATTGTTGATCCATTTGCCAGATTTAAATCTTTTCCTCAAGACAAAAAACTTTGCAACTTCTTCCAGTTTAACCAAAGCAACAACAATGTAAATTGGGAATTGAAATACAAGTGCACCTAAAAAAGCTATGGGCACACCTATTAACCATATGGATCCACCTTCTGTAAACATGGCAAATTTTGTGTCTCCTCCTGCTCTTAAAATACCAACTATATTCATACCTGTATAAAGCTGAAGTCCCATTACTGCGCCGTAAATGATTAATATGATAAATGCATATTTCTCCCCTTCAGGAGTAAACCCGAATAATGAAATCAAAGGTTTCGAAAGTATAATCAGTAAAAAACCCATCACTACGCCTATTAATGTCCCTATTTTCAAGAGCCTTTTAGCGAGAAAGTAGCTATAATCCAACTTACCTTCCCCGATTTTTTGACCCACCATAATAAGTGCTGCATCTCCCATACTAAAGGCCACCATGATAAAAAGCTGATTAATTGTATTACTTGCCTGTACTGCTGCAAACTCAGTTATACCCATCCTGGCATATGCAGCTACATACATTGCCGTTCCAAGTCCCCACATAGTTTCGTTAACAGTGGTCGGAATCGCATTATTCAATACTCTTTTTGTAAATTCCTTTGTCCAACTGAAAAACTCTTTTAGCTTCCCGGATATTATATTCTTTCTACCGAATACCATAAACATAATCAGGATAAATTCCAGGGTTCTGGCAATTAAAGTTGCTACACCAGCTCCCGTTACTCCCATTTGAGGGGCTCCAAATTTTCCGAAAATCAATACGTAATTCAAAAAAGTATTTGTACTGAAAACAAACAAACTAATAATCAGCGGGATATGGGTTTGATGGGTTACTCTTAATGCTGCCGTAAAAGGTACCGTTATGCTTACCAGTAAAAGTGTCAAAGCGACTACTTGAACATACCCTTCTCCAAGGTCAATGATCAAAGGGATGTCTGTAAATACAGACAATACAACTCGTGGAACGAAAAAAGCAAATGCAAAGAATATAAGACTTATTGAACCGCAAATACTAATCGCAAAACCGGTGGTTTTGCGGATATTTCCCAGATTTTTTGCTCCCCAGAATTGAGCCATAAATGTAGCAGAACCGCTTGTAAAACCATACATCAGCATCCAATGAACAAAAAACAGCTGGGTAGCTATTCCAACTGCTGCAAGCTCTGCTTCTCCAATACTCCCGACCATTAGATTGTCCACTAAATTTAATGTCGATGAAATAAGGCTTTGCGCTGCAATAGGCAAAGCCAGTTTAATCAATGTTCTGTAAAGAGGTTTCGTCTCAATTATAATATTAGTTTTGTTTTTAATATTTCCACAATCCTTTCGCATGCATGTCCGTCTCCATAAGGGTTCGCAGCAAAAGCCATATTTTCATAGCTTTCCTTATTTGAAAGCAACTCCTTCGCCATTGAGTAAATTGCATCCTCATCGACACCTGCCAGTTTCACTGTTCCTGCAGCAACAGCTTCCGGTCTTTCCGTTTCTTTTCTGACAACCAAAACCGGTTTGCCTAATGAAGGCGCCTCTTCCTGCATCCCTCCTGAATCAGTGATAATAAAATAAGATTTTGCCATTAAATTTACAAACGGCTGATATTCTAATGGTTCAATCAAATGAATTCGATCGTCTCCATCGAGTATTTTGTTTGCGGTTTCTCGGACTTTCGGGTTCATATGCATTGGATAGACAATTTCAACATCCTTGAATTCTGTAACAATTGCTTTAATTGCCCCAAAAATATGTCGCATATTTTTACCTAAATTTTCACGTCTGTGGCAGGTGACCGTGATAACTCTTCTGTTTTCAAAGTCAAGTGACTTTAATGTACTGTCTTCAAATTCATATGGCTTACCTGCAACTGTTAATAGTGCATCAATAACAGTGTTCCCTGTTATAAAAATATTTTCCTGTTTAATTCCTTCTTTTAACAGATTTTCAACATTTGTCTTTGTTGGAGCAAAATGAAAATCCGCTATATGCCCAGTCAAGACTCTGTTAATCTCTTCCGGGTAGGGAGAATATTTATCATATGTTCTTAATCCCGCTTCAACATGCCCAACCTTAATTTGCTGGAAAAAGCTGGCAAGTGCGGTGGCAAAGGTTGTTGTTGTATCACCGTGAACAAGCACAATATCTGGTTTTTCCTTTTTAAGCACCTCTTCAAGTCCCAATATAACATTTGAGGTAATCATACTGATTGTCTGATTTGGTTTCATAATATTCAAATCATAGTCAGGCTTCAGTTCAAATAGTTCTAATACCTGATCCAACATTTCCCGATGCTGTGCAGTAACACATAAGATGGATTCTATATCCTCAGCTTCTTCTAGTTTTTTTATTAGGGGTGCCATTTTGATGGCTTCGGGTCTTGTTCCAAAAACTGTCATTACTTTCATGTCATCATTCCTCTTCTTCGGCTGCTATATCAATCGCTTCTATTCCTAATCTCTGGGTGCTTGAGTCTGTAATATATATATAAATAAATGTTGACGCTGCCACAATCAGCCCCAGCGTTTCAACAAATAAATCTCTGCTGTAAAGAACCGCGGCTATACCCATCACTGCACTTATTCCATAAATCATCAAAACAGTTCTCTTTTGTCCCAGACCTACAGCCATCATTCGATGATGCAAATGTCCCTTATCAGCTTCCATAATCGGTCTTCTGTTTATTAATCTTCTTAGTATCGCAAATGCCGTGTCAAAAATTGGAATGCCAAGAACCAAAACAGGTACTATGGTTGCAACAATAGTTGCACCTTTCACCGGTCCCATGATAGAAAAGGCGGCAAGCATAAACCCTAGAAACAGTGATCCGCTGTCTCCCATGAATATTTTTGCGGGGTGAAAATTATAGGGCAGAAATCCGAGGGCTCCCCCGGCTATTGCAAGCATTGCTAAAGTGACCTCATACATTCCATGAATATATGCTGTATAACAAATAGACAAGGATGCAATGGCAGCAACACCTGCTGCAAGTCCATCCAAGCCGTCAATCAGGTTCACAGTATTCATGATTCCTACAATCCAGATAATCGTTATGATAAAGCTTGTAACCCCTACTAAATAACTATGTCCATCACCAAAATGATTTGTTATAAACTGAATTCTAATGCCAAAAGCAAACACAATCGATGCACAGCCAATCTGGCCCAAAAGCTTTACCTTTGCCGGCATTCCCTTTAAATCATCAACAACCCCAAGTGCGTAGACACATATACCACCAATAAGTATCCCTATTGCTCTAGGGTCATTCCCAATAAAAACCGTTATCGCTGCCATTGCTCCAATAAATATTGCCATGCCTCCAAATCTAGGCATAGGTTTCGTATGCATTCTTCTGGCGTCCTTCGGTATATCTACAGCACCGATTTTTGGTGCAATCCATATGGCTACAGGCGTAAATATTAATGCTAATACGAAAGCCGTTAAAAATATAAATATAAAATTCATTATGATCCCCTATTGTTCTCCCAGCATTACTATTCTTAGCCCTGCTTCACCCAGAATATCTATTGACAGCTGATCAGGATACCCTTCCCTCACGACAATTCTCTTTATTCCCGCATTAATAATCATCTTAGCGCAGATAACACAAGGTTGATGGGTTACATATATAACACCACCTTCAATACTCTGACCTAATGTAGCTGCCTGTATAATTGCATTTTGCTCTGCATGAACGGCCATACAAAGTTCATGTCTTTCTCCTGAGGGCACGTCAAGTTTTTCTCTAAGGCAACCGCCTCTTTCCTCACAATGTTTAATCCCTCTTGGGGCTCCATTATATCCAGTGGCAATAATGTGCTTATCTTGTACAATCACCGCCCCAACTTGTCTTCTCATACATGTAGAACGTTTTGAAGTAAGATCAGCCATTTCCATGAAATATTCGTCCCAGCTTGGTCTATTCATAGTATCCTCCTAATATCTTTTCTTCTGCTATAAAACAATGAAATACATCCTATTGTTTTTAATAAAATATTTCTGACAAATACAGTCCTTGCGGCGGAGCGGTATGCCCGGCCTTTTCACGGTCCAGGCCTTCAATTGCTTTTGCTATGCCTCGTTGTCCTATTTTTCCAATACCAATGTCCACAAGTGTTCCGGTTAATATTCGTACCATATTATAAAGGAAACCATTTCCTGTAATTTCTATTGTAATGATTCTATCATGAAATCCGCTTGGATTTTCTTCTTCTTCAAGCACATCTTCATAAATCTGAATGTTTGATATGGTTCTGACTGTTGAGTTCAGCTCTCTTCCGCCCATTGCCTGAAAGCACTTGAAATCATGTGTTCCCATGACATCTCTGGCTGCTTTTTGCATAAATGCCAGATTCAATGGCTTTACAATTTGATAAGCATAGTTTCTGTCAAATACGTCTTTTTCGTAGCAATTCCTTATTTTATAAATATAGGTTTTTCCTTTTGCCTTGTATCTGGCATGAAAGTCTAACGCAACCTCATCAATGCGGGTTATTCTAACATCCCCAACTGAGCCGGCATGATTTTGTCCCCCAGACAGCAGGTTGTTTGCCGCCACCAGTATTTTATCAGTAGGAATTGTCCAATCCCCTTTAAAGCTGGCTGTCTGTCCATATGCATGAACTCCTGCATCTGTCCTGCTGGCCCCATTTATTGAAATTTTCGAACCACAAACTTCACTTAAAGTCTTTTCTAAATCACCTTGAACGGTTCTTGTTTCAGGTTGTCTCTGCCAGCCAAAAAAATTACTGCCGTCATATTCTATTGTAAGTAACAAGTTTTTCATATGGCTTTAATCTCTTTCTTGTTATTCTGGTTTTGGTGTTTTTGGTGTTTTTGGTGTTTTTGGTGTTTTTGCTGTTTTTGCTGGTTTTGATCCCCTTGACACTTTTGACACTTTAGGAAGTTCAATTTTTTTATAATCTTCTGATTCTCTGTAAAGAGTAAATTTACGACCTATTGCCTGTATAAACTCTGCCCCAAGAACTTCCCCTACTTTATTGGCAACTTCTTTTGGCGTCAGTTCACAGCCTTCCTGAAGTTTAACTTTCACAATCTCTCTTTTTTCCAGGTTTACATCAATTTCATCTATTACATTTTGTGTCAGCCCACTTTTTCCTAAGAACACTGAAGGTTCAATATCATGAGCAAGACTCCTCAAGAAGCTCCTCTGTTTACTTGTAATCATATATATCCTCTTTCCTTATTATTCATTTCTATGCGCCTGAAACTGAAATTAAAGTTTTCATTCTACACTGTTAAAATAACTTAATTATTCCAATCATTATACAATATTTAGAAACATGTGTAAATCTTTATAAAAAACCAGATAGAGAATAGCCGCTATTCCAAGGAATGGCCCAAGCGGTTCTTCATCCTTCATTTTGATTTTTTTCATTAGTAATGCAACTCCAAAAAAAGAGCCGCTGCTGATAAATCCAATTATAAAAGTTAATATGATTCCAAAAGGGCCAAGCAGGAATCCTAATGCAGCCATAAGCTTTACATCTCCAAACCCCATAATTTCCTTTTTAAATAACAGCTTTCCAATTAAATAGATTAACATCATCGGCGCCATTCCTAAAAGTGCTCCCCATATGGGCTCCATGAAATTATCATAAAATGGTATAAATCCAAAACCCGTGACAGCCAAAAGTATAATAAACTGATCGGGTATAATCATATACAGCCTGTCAGAGATAATAATCTCAACAATTACCCATATTGCAACGATTGCAGGTATAGCAAACTGCCAGTCTTCCATCCCTAGTTTTATGCATATTACTGTAAATATCATAGCTAAAGCAGGTTTCCAGGGATAGCTATTGACTCTCTTTGCTTCTTTTGTAAGGAATTTTTTACCAGTCTCATCATCTTTTATTGCTGACTCCCCATAATCACGAAACCAGCTTCCCGGAAACTTATTGAAAGCATAAACAGCAAAATATCCTGCTAAAAATCCAACTATTATACTTGATGTTATGATTAGAAATTTGACAGTCAGATCATTTATTTCCATTTATACCCCTCCTTTCTACTGTTATATTTTACCATTTTTGTTGATTCCCTTCAAGTTAATTATAATTATTTTTTAAAGCTTCTCGATTGCATAATCAGAACTTCTTTACATTTGCCCAAGATAAGGCTAGAATTCAATTATAACGAGTTTAGGAGGTGTGCCATGTTTAAAAAAATCAGGGAACCTATTGCCTTATTAGTTATTGTCGTTATCTTTTCTTCTCTATTAACGATTGCCGCTTCCGGTTCCTTTTTCTATAGAAACTCCGTATTAGGGTATGAAACTCAAAAGACCTTGCTGATAAATCTCAACTCATCTTATACCTATCTGTTGAGTTCTCTACAGCAAAATTCCAGTGAATATATTTTTGCAGATAATCAGAAAAGCAAAGATCGTTTTCTTAAGTTGGTTAAGAATTATAAGGAAAACGATTCAATTAATTTAAATTTCGACCCGATATCAGACCTTCAGGCTTCCACATGGCTTTCCGGCAACTTCCCTCAGGAGAAGTCTAACATGGGCAACCTGGCAATAAGGCTTGCCTTTAAAGGGAATGAATTAACTGAATATAAAATGTGTCTGGACAGCTTCAATCAGCTTATTACATATCTTTCCCTCTCTGTTGAAGATCAAGACAGCAGCATATTTATTAATCCATCTTATTCCAATTCCTTGAATCAGTTTAATTATTACATGAATAAATTTACAGGTTCCTATATTAATCGTATCAATGGTTATGAAGACTATGCCTTAAAGCTTCAAAATATTTTTGGCCTCGTTTCTCTTTTTTTCTCACTTGTCTTAGCTGCTTTTGGAGCATTTGTAGCTTATTTTGCTGTCATTACAAATAGAAATAATTCATATTACAGAAAACTATTTTCAACTACAGTTGAAACTGCGGACTTTGGTCTGGCAATAATCAGCATGGACTATAAATACACGTATACAAACAAGAATTATAAAGAAATAATGAGTATCTCAGAAAAAAAGCTAGTTGGAAAGTCTCCTCTGGATCTGCTTCCTATAGAATTTACAAAAGTGATTAAGAAACCGGAAAGCTTTGAAGAAGGTCTTATTAATTCTACTGTTACAGTTCATAACTCAGGAAATGTAAAACATATAAATGTCAGCCGTTTTCCCATCAAGGATGCAAAGAATCAGGTTAATTTTGTGACCATAATAAGAGATATTACCGATATAGTAAATATGGAGATTCAGTTAAAGTCTCATCTAACGGAGATTGAATCCCATTCAAAAGCAAAAGATGCCTTCATTGCAAATATTACTCATGAAATCAAAACCCCTTTAAACGCTATTATTGGCCTTTCATACGTTTTGAAGAGCACCGAACTTTCAACAAAGCAGAAATCTATTATGAATAGAATCACTACCTCTTCAGATTTGCTGTTAAACCTGGTTAACGACATTCTGGATCTTTCAAAAATAAAAAATTCTTCCTTAAAATTTTATACCACAAATATATTATTAACGAATTTACTTTCGGAAATTGAGGGTATTGCCACTGCTCTGATTGGAGAAAAAAACGTATTATGGAAAACTGAATACAAATACAATCCCGAATTATGCATAGCTGCTGATAAAACTAGACTGACTCAAATAATACTGAATCTTATTAATAATAGCACAAAATTCACTAATGAAGGATATATCAAACTTTTAGTGGAATCTCTTGATGAAACCCCGAATTCTGTTGTTCTAAAGTTTACTGTGGAGGATACCGGGTTAGGAATGGATTCAAAAGATCTTGGCAAACTGTTCCAGGAATTCAAACAGCTGGAAAACCCTTTAACAAAACAGCATAAGGGAACAGGCCTTGGATTAATCATATGTAAAAATGTAATAGATGCAATGGGAGGTGAAATCTGGGTTGAGAGCGAAAAAGACAAGGGAAGTAAATTCATTTTTACAATTCCAATGATAAAAACCTCTCCTGACAAATTCATCGATTCATTTGCGCTGAACTCCTTAGCGCCTTTTGATGGAAAAGGTAAAAGAGTTCTTGTTGTTGAGGACAACGAAATTAATTATGAAGTCACAGAAAGTCTTTTAGCTGAGGTGAACCTCGTTTGTGAAAATGCACCTGACGGGCAAATCGCTTTGGAATTATGCAAAAAAGCATCTGATGGATATTATCACTTAATATTAATGGATATTCATATGCCGAATATGGACGGATATACAGCTTCCAAAATCCTCAAAAACGAGATGGGTATCAAAACTCCTATTATTGCCCTTAGCGCCATAAATGTAAACGACGGAATTGTAGAGGAGTATAAAAACATCATAGAGGATTTTATTCCAAAACCTTTTAATTATTCCCAGCTATATTCTGCATTGTCTCCATATTTTAACGATGGTAAAAAGGAACCCACCCTAAATGATTCAAAAGTATTTGACCTGAATGTTTCCAAAAAACCCGACTTTGAACGAAGAATCCTGGATAGAAAAATCCTGATTGATAGTCTGGAGAATCCATTTGCAGGCAAAGTTAAAGCCATAGAAGATCTGGGCGGATTGGAGCATTTATATAACAAACACTTAATTAAATTCAAAGAAAACTATGCAACCAGTTATGAGGAAGCCGTTGAACTCTTAGCCGAAGGGGAACTTATTGACGCCAGAAGGCTTGCTCATTCAGTAAAAGGTCTTGCCGGCACTTTAGGTTTGCCGTATTTAGAAAAAGCATCTGCCAATCTTGAAGCTGCCATCTTAAATGATGAATCCGATTTCGAACTTTTTCTGTCAGCCTTTAAAAACAAACTTGATGCGGTTTGCAATCATTAAATTATTTATATTGTACTAATTTTGACTTAGGCTTGATAAACAAGCCTTTTTTAATTATAATTAATGTTAAAGTCTAAAGGAGGATTTTATTATGGATTTTGACAGCAAAACGTATATTAATAACTACATTACAAGAGCAAAAAAAGCGCAAGCTACTTATGAAGCCATGTCTCAGGAGCAAATTGATCTGGCAGTGAAGGCCGCTGGCAAGGTCGTTTATGATAATGCAGAATATCTGGCTGAATTTGCAGTCGAAGAAACAGGAATGGGTAACTATGACGACAAAGTTGCTAAAAACAAGCAAAAATCAAAAATAATCTGGAATAGCCTGAAAGGCAAAAAATCAAGAGGAATTATTGAGAGAGATGAAGAGACCGGAATAACAAAAATCGCAAAACCAATAGGAGTTGTTGCAGCTATTACCCCATGTACCAATCCCATCGTGACTCCCATGAGCAATATTATGTTTGCGCTAAAAGGTGGAAATGCCATTATAATAACCCCTCACCATAAGTCAATCGGATGCAGTACAAAAACCGTCGAGCTTATTAACGATGAACTTAAAAAACTCGGCATGCCTGAAGGTTTGGTTCAAATACTGGATAATCAATCCAGAGAGAACACCAGAAACCTGATTTCATCAGCCGATACTGTGATAGCAACCGGTGGAATGGGGATGGTAAATGCCGCCTACAGTTCTGGCCGACCTGCGCTTGGTGTTGGCGCCGGTAATGTTCAATGTATCATTGATCAGGGTGTCGATTATAAAGAAGCGGTTCCAAAAATTATCGCAGGAAGAACTTTTGACAATGGAATAATTTGCTCTGGCGAGCAAAGCGTGATTTGTCCTAATGAAGATTTTGATGACATTTTAGATGAATTTACTAAAAATGGTGCTTTTGTTATCCGGGATTCAAAAGAAAAGGAATCTTTAAGAGCAGCAATCTTTGATGAAGAAGGTCATATGAGCAGACACGCAGTTGGCCAATCCGTGCAATCCATCGCCGCGATGGCAAAAATAGACATTCCTGAAGGGACTAAATTAATTGTTGTCGAGGCGGATGGATTCGGAGACTCTGACATTCTGACTAAAGAAAAAATGTGCCCTGTTCTTTCTGCTTATAAATATGATACCTTTGAAGAAGGGGTTGAAATTGCCAAAGCAAATCTTGAAGTTGAAGGTAAAGGTCACAGTGTTTCAGTTCATTCTAACAATAATGAACACATAGAATATATCGGAACTGAATTGTCTGTTTCCCGTTTTGTTGTCAATCAGATTTGCGCCAGCAGTGCAGGTGGGAGCTTCAACAACGGCTTGGCTCCCACCAACACCTTGGGATGCGGCTCCTGGGGACACAATAGCATATCGGAGAACCTTGATTATAAGCATTTGATTAATGTCTCAAGAATTGCCTACTTTATGCCTGACAATCCTATCCCTAGCGATGAAGA
>JAENWI010000079.1 GCA_016650115.1 Peptostreptococcaceae bacterium
ATAGTATTTAAGAACTAAGGAGTTATAAAGAGTCTAGAAAAGGTGAGGAGACTAGGAGGATATTATGAAAAATTTAAAGGTAGCAATACTGGGGTTTGGTAATGCGGGACAAGCTTTTGCTAAACTATTAATTGATAAAAAAGAAGAAATCATGCAGGGCATGAATTATGGAATAGAAGTGGTGGCAATTACAACTAGGAGTAGAGGAAGTCTGGTTTCTGAAAATGGGGTTGATTTAGAGAAAGCTTGTAAAGATATTACAGAATCGGCCAAGTTTGATGAAAATGATAAATCTTATTCAAACATCACTTCTATGGAGGTAGTTGAAAAGGTTAATTACGATGTGTTAATTGAGCTGACACCATTAGTTATCTTCTCAGGACAGCCGGCAATAGATCATATAAAGAAGGCACTTAAGAGGGGAAAACATGTCATAACTGCAAATAAAGGGCCTATTGCATGGGCATTTGAAGAACTAAAGGAATTAGCAAAGAAGCAAAACTGTTTATTTTATTATGAAACAACAGTGATGGATGGCACGCCAATTTTTAATTTAGTAAATGATACATTGAGATTTTGCAAAGTTACAGAAATTAATGGGATTCTAAACAGCACAACTAACTTCGTGTTGGAAGAGCTGGCAAAAGAGAGGCCTTTCGATGAAGTGATTTCAGAGGGTAAAAAAAGAGGCTTTATTGAAGCGGATCCTGCCATGGATTTAGAAGGTTGGGATGCGGCGGCGAAAACTGCAGCATTACTCAATGTATTAATGTCAGCAGATATTACACCAAATGACATTGACAGAACTGGAATATCAGGGATTTCAGTTGAGGATATTAAAAAAGCTGATGAGAGGGGTAATGTGATAAAGCTTCTCTGTCATGGCAGCATGAAAGACGGAAAAGTAGCTGGCATTGTAAAACCCACAGAGGTGGGGAAAAGTAATTTATTGGCCAGTATTACAGGGACGTCCTCAGTTGTTTCCATCACAACTGATTTGATGGGAACCATTTCAATTGTAGAGCATGATCCGGAAATTGAACAGACTGCTTATGGGATTTTCAGCGATTTGTTGAGAATATTATCCAAATTATAATAGGAAGGCAAAGATAAGAAAAATGTCGGAAAATGTTTATAGAGAACATTTTGCCGGCATTTTTTAGGTTTATAATTAACATAACTGAATAAACATGTCATTTTAGTGGTATCATTAACATAGAGTTAACGAAGTTAACAAAGAATTAACAGTAACCTTAATGACAACTTAACAAGTGGGAGTTATGATATATCTATAAGAAGATATCAATAAAACCTTAAAGAAAGAAGGAAACTTAAATGAAGAGAAACATAATGAATAGGATTAAAAAGACATTAGTAATTGGTTTGATAGTTTCATTATCCATGACAGGACTGGCAGCATGCGGCGGCGGAAACTCGGGAACAGAAGCCGGAGGAAGTGTAGTAACAGCAGGGTCAACATCAGTGCAACCTCTATCGGAGGAATTAGCAGCAGTTTTTATGGATGCTAATACAGACTACACGGTAGACGTGCAGGGCGGTGGTTCAGGACAGGGAATTAAATCTATACAAGAAGGAATTGCAGATATCGGGGCACTTTCCAGAAATCTTAAAAATGAGGAAAAAGGTTTAGTGTCAAAAGAGGTCACAATCGCTTTAGACGGTATCGCGGTAATAATAAATAAAGATTCACAAGTAAAGGATTTGTCCCTTGAACAAATCAGACAAATCTATACTGGAGAAATCACAAATTGGAAAGAAGTTGGCGGAATTGACGCTCCTATAACAGTAGTATCCAGGGAAGAAGGATCCGGAACAAGAGGGGCCTTTGTTGAAATAACGAAAGTGGCAGCGAAAGACAGTGCTGGAGTTGAAACTGATATGACAGACGCAAATGCACTAATTCAGCCATCAACGGGTTCGGTAAAAACAACAGTAGCATCAACACCGAACACCATTGGATATGTATCCTTAGGCTCATTGGATGATAGCGTAAAAGCAGTAACTGTAGAAGGGGTAGTGCCATCAATCGAAAATATAATAGATGGAACATATAAAATATCAAGGCCATTCATCTATGTGGTAGGCGAAACAGTTTCAGAAGCAACACAAATGTATTTGGATTTTGTCTTAAGTGACGAAGGCCAGGCTGTAGTGGTAGACAATGGATTTATATCGGTGAAGTAAGGCGAAATAAGGTGAAGTAATATGAAAGCTTATGAAAAAGCAATTGAAAAGTTAATATTAATCAGTGCCATTGTTACAACAGTATCAGTGGCACTGATTACTGTTTTTATATTTAAGACAGGCATGCCGATTCTATTGCAATACGGGGTGCTAGACTTTATAACAGGAACAGACTGGAGCCCGACAAGTGAGATTTTCGGAATCATGCCGTTAATTATCGGAACCTTAGCTGTAACCTTAGGGGCTTTAATTATAGGAGTGCCAACGGGAATAGCCTGCGCTGTTTATTTATCAGAAATTGCCTCAAAAAAAACTGCCGGCCCCTTTAAAGCTGCAATTGAACTATTGGCGGGAATCCCGTCTGTAGTTTATGGATTTTTTGGACTAATTGTTTTGGTTCCTGCAATAAGAAACTATATATTACCAATATTCCAAAAATTTAATCCAGACTTAAATACCAGTGGATTCAGTATTCTGGCAGGTGCAGTAATTCTTGCCATCATGATATTGCCTACCATTGTAAGTTTATCAGAAAACGCAATTACTGCAGTTCCCCAGGAATTTAGAGAGGCATCTCTGGCTTTAGGAGCAAATAAAAGAGAAACAATTATGAAGGTCATCGTGCCGGCTGCAAAATCGGGAATATTTTCATCGGTGATTCTTGCAATGGGTAGAGCAATTGGCGAAACCATGGCCGTTCTTTTAATCACAGGTAATGTGGCTCAAATGCCGGGTAGCATTTTAGATCCTGTTGCAACCTTAACGGGTACAATCGCAATGGAAATGTCTTATGCCGGTCCAACCCATCAGCAGGCTTTATTTGCGATTGGTATTGTATTATTCATTATCATCATGCTATTGAATATTCTGGCACAGGCAGTAATGAAAAAAATGGGGGGTGTAAACTGATGAATAAGAAATCAAAAAATGCAATTTTTTATGCAATAATCGTTTCCCTTTCAGCCTTGGCCTTGATTAGTTTAATTCTGATAGTAGGATTTATATTAATCAAAGGGCTCCCAGGTATTACAACAGAGTTTTTAAGCCAGTCCCCAAGCAAAATGGGGAAGGAAGGCGGCATTCTCCCAATCATTATTGGAACCCTATATGTGACCCTTGTAGCGCTTGTAATAGCAACCCCGATAGGAGTAGCTGCTGCTATATATTTTAATGAATATTCAAAAGACACTAGAAGCGTTAGAATGATAAGGTTCTTCACGGAAGTGCTGGCAGGAATACCTTCTATCATATTTGGGCTTTTCGGATTTGCTTTCTTTGTTGTTTTCATGGGACTTGGATGGTCGGTACTTTCGGGGGGATTAACCCTGACCATCATGATATTGCCAACGCTGATCAGAGCGACGGAAGAGTCTTTAAAGACGGTGCCCATGTCTTATAGAGAAGGCAGCTTATCCCTTGGTGCAACGAAATGGCAAACGATTGTAAAAGTAATTCTTCCCTGTTGTAAATCAGGGGTGCTAACAGGGCTGATTCTTGGAATGGGAAGAGCTATCGGGGAAACAGCTGCAGTCATGCTGACTATAGGCGGTTCCATGAGAATGGCCGAGTCACTCCTTGATCCAACAAGAACCATGGCATTACATCTTTATATGCTGGCATCAGAAGGGATTTCAGAAGAAAAAACCTATGCAACAGCAGCTTTATTAATTATAATAGTATTAATCATAAACACAATCGCCAACGAAATTTCAAGAAGAATGATAAAATTAAGTTAGGGCTTGCTGGCGCACGTTGATGAAATAAGTTAAAATAAATAGAAACCTTTTTACAAAGGAGAAAAATACAAAATGGAAATCAGAGAAAACGAAGAAAAGAAATTTGATATAAAGGGATTAGATTTGTATTATGGCAAATTCCAGGCCCTTGAAAAGATTGACATGGATATTTATGCAAATAAAATTACTGCATTAATAGGGCCGTCAGGCTGCGGCAAGTCTACTTTTCTTAGAACATTAAACAGAATGAATGACTTAATCCCCGGAGTTACAATAGAGGGAGATATAAGGTTTGATGATGAAAACATTTATGAGAAGGATTACGATGTAATAAATTTAAGAAAAAAGGTAGGCATGGTATTTCAAAAGGCGAACCCATTTCCAAAGACCATCTATGAAAATATTGTTTATGGGCCAAGAGTGCATGGTGAAAAAAACAAAGAAATTTTAGATCACATTGTAGAGAGGACCCTCAAAGAAGTTGCCCTATGGGAAGAAGTAAAGGACAGACTGAATAAATCAGCACTCGGACTTTCAGGCGGACAGCAGCAAAGACTTTGTATTGCAAGATGCCTTGCTGTTGAACCGGAAGTCATACTGATGGATGAACCCACTTCAGCACTAGACCCTGTCGCAACATCAAAAATAGAAGGGCTCCTAGGGGAACTGGCATTAAAATACACCATTGTTATTGTCACACATAATATGCAGCAGGCGGGCAGAGTGTCCGATAATACGGCATTTTTCTTGAGCGGCAAAGTTTTAGAAGTTGACAATACAGCACAAATGTTTTCAAACCCAAGAAACTCAAAGACGGAAGATTACATTACTGGAAGATTTGGATGATATTGAAAGGAGAATTACCATGACACCAAGACCACAGATGGAACAGGAACTGGGAATTATCAAAGATGAAATTTTAGAAATGACAAGCCTGGTGCATGAAACTATTTTAAATGCTGTTAAATCCTTAAAGGAAAAAAATATGGATTTGGCCAGAGAAGTAATAGCTGGCGACGAAGTAATTGATGATATGGACCAGTTGATAAATGATAAATGCTATAAGTTTCTAGCTACACAGCAACCACTTGCCGGAGATCTTCGATATTGCATTTCAATCATGAAAATGGTCAGAGATCTTGAGCGTATCGGGGATCACTGTGAAGATATTGCAAAATACACTTTAAGATTTGAAAACCAGGAATATATAAAAGAGTTGATAGACATTCCAAGAATGGCAGATATGGCAGCAAAAATGGTGGAAAATGCTATTCAAGCCTTTGTCGAAAGAGACTTCCGGTTGGCAAGAAAAGTATGGAAAGCGGATGAAGATGTGGATGAAATTTTCAGAGACATCTATAAGGAATTGACAGAAATGGCAGAAAATGATCCAAAATATGCAAAACAGTGCATCATGCTTTTGTTCATTGCAGCAAGCCTTGAACGAATTGCGGATTATGCCACCAATATTTGTGAAGAAGTAGTATTTGCGCTAGAGGGAATCTATGAAATGGAAGAACCCTGCTCAATTCGGGGATAAATAAACGAATTAAAGCAAACAATTCATTCAGGAACATTATTAATTAGAGGAGATAAAGCATGTTATATATAGGGTGTCATCTGGGATCTTCAAAAGGCTACGAAAATATGGGCAGAGAAGCTTTGAGCATAGGGGCAAATACTTTTCAGTTCTTTACAAGAAATCCAAGAGGGGGCGCGGCAAAAGCCATTGATGAAGAAGATATCAGTAAATTTTTAGAAATGGCGAAGGAAAATAATTTCGGCAAACTTGTTGCACATGCTCCTTATACACTAAATCCTTGTTCAGCAGATCAAAAGGTCAGAGACTTTGCCCATATGATCCTTGTGGATGATATGATGAGAATGGAATATTTACCTGGAAATTATTATAATTTCCATCCCGGAAGTCATGTTGGCCAGGGAATGGAAGCAGGAATAGAGATGATTGCAGAAATGCTCAATAGAATATTAAAACCTGAGCAGACCACGATGATTCTGCTGGAAACCATGTCAGGAAAAGGCAGCGAAGTCGGAAGTAAATTTGAAGAGTTGAAAGCTATTATAGACCGTGTTGAGCTTTCAGAGAAACTAGGTGTATGTATGGATACGTGCCATATAAATGATGCAGAATATAATGTGGTGGATAATTTTGATGGAGTTCTTGAGGAATTTGACAAGATTGTTGGATTGAATTTGTTAAAAGCCATGCATATCAATGACAGCCTGAACCCTTTCGGCGCACATAAGGACAGGCATGCAAAAATAGGAGAAGGTCATATTGGTACGGAAGCCATTGCCAGAGTCATAAATCACCCAAGTTTAAAGAATTTACCTTTCATATTAGAAACACCAAATGAACTGGATGGATATGCAAAAGAAATAAAAATTTTGAAAGAATTTTATATAGAATAAATGATAAACTTAAAAAAAGTGACTCACAGAATAAAGGAGAAATATGTTTAAAATCAATAAAGACACATGTATAAAATGCGGAAAATGTGCAGAAGTATGCCCTTTTACCTGTATATCAATGGAAAACGAATATCCTGAGATGAAAGAGGCCAAAAGGAAAGCTTGCATGAAATGCCTTCATTGCGCAGCAATTTGCCCGACGGAAGCATTGGTCTTTGAGAATATGCCTTGCGAAAAGAGTCGAATCCAGAATCCAGGCGAAAACACTTACAATGAAAT
>JAENWI010000115.1 GCA_016650115.1 Peptostreptococcaceae bacterium
AACACTTTTTACGAGCCCAGCTTTTCGAAGAGTTGAAAAAACCTGTTCAAGATAATTTACGGAAATATTTTGTCTTTCTGCAATATATAAAAGTGCTACATGCCCTTCTGTAGAGTTAATCGCCAAATCAATCATTGATCTGAGACCATATCTTCCTTTTGTGGATACTTTCATGAAATTACCTCTTTCAAGTATTAAAAACAGGAATAAATCAATTCATACAATTCCTATACGATAAATATATTATAAAATTAATCTTTTGTCAATACTTATTTTAAAATTAAATAAAATATTCGTTGCTGCCTTTCTGTTCCTCATTAAACAGCTTGGCAAGATCAGCTAAACTGATAGCATCTGTTATGGAATTCAACTCTTCCATAATCTTTTGCCATAAAACGCGAGTGACGCAGCAATCAAACTGGTTGCATCGTTCTTCCTTTGTTTCAACAATGCAATCTACCAGTGCTAATGGTCCCTCAAGAGTGTTTAATACATCTTTAACGGAAATTTTGTCAGCATCCCTGGATAATCTGTATCCACCCTGCGCACCTCTAAGGCTCTCAATAATGCCCGACCTTTTAAGATGTATAAATAACTGTTCAAGATATTTATCTGAAATTCCCTGCCGTTCAGAAATGCTTTTCAAATTAATGTAATCCCGTTCACCATAAATTGCCATATCCGCTAACGCTACGAGGCCGTATTGTCCTTTTGTTGATATTTTCATTTTTACCCCCATCTATAAGTATTCATATTTCTTTTATAACTAGATATAATTGTATCCTTATGATGTTATTAAATCAACACCTTTTACCATATACTGGATAGAATAATTTTTACTATTCTATCTTTCAATAATACCTCCTCCAATTACATTATCATTGTCATATAATACCACAATTTGCCCTGGGGCGACGAATTGCTGCGGCGAAACAAATTCGATTCTTGCTCTGTTGTTTTCCATGGGAAATATAACAGCGGCAGATTCTTTTGACGAGTACCTTACCCTTACCTCTGCTTTAAATTCCGATTTAGGTTGCTCAAACGATATATAATTCATGTCCCTCGCTGTAAATGTTTTAATAAGAGTATCTGCTTTATGAGCTAGGATCACTGTATTTGTCAAAACATCCTTTTCCACCACATAGTAGGGTGAATCCACCGCAAGGCCTAAACCCTTTCTCTGTCCGATGGTATAATTGATAATCCCCTTATGCCTGCCAAGTACATTACCCTCTCTGTCAACAAATAAACCGTCAGGGATTTCCCTATGAGTATGTTCCCGTATAAAATCGCCGTATTTACCTGTTTCAACAAAGCAAATATCCTGACTGTCTGGTTTTTCAAACACACGCAGCCCTTTCTCTTTTGCAATATTCCTTGTATCAGTTTTTTTTAGATCACCTAACGGGAAAAGCAATCTTTCAAGTTGATTCTGTTTAAGCATGTACAAAACATAACTCTGATCTTTACTCGGATCCGCAGCCTTTTTCAGGAGAAATCTTCCTGATTTAGAATTAAATGCTTTCCTGGCATAATGGCCTGTTGAAATATAATCACACCCCAATGAAATCGCTTTCTCCAGCATCGCATCAAATTTAATATATTGATTGCATGCAACGCAAGGATTTGGTGTTTCTCCTTTTAAATAAGAGTCAATAAAATAATCAACCACCTTTTCCTTAAACAATTCTTTCATATTTAACACATAAAAAGGTATACCAAGGTGATAAGCAACAGCCCTGGCATCTTCAACATCCTCAAGGGAACAACATGTTTTTCCTGTATTACAGTCTGACTTCTTTTTACCATCCCAAAGATTCAAGGTGACGCCAATGACATCATATCCCTGATCAATCAATAGGGCTGCTGCAACGGCGCTGTCAACACCACCACTCATTCCCACTAAAACTTTTTTTGTCATTCTTTTTACCTTTCAAAATCATTATTTTGCTTTTATTAAATATTCACTATTGATTCTTCATCAAGCTGTTATATAAAGGAGACATTGTTCTCAATTTAATCATGACTTCCTTTAAAACTCCCAGAAACCAGTCAATATCTTCCACAGTGTTTTCTTCACCAAACGAAAAGCGAAGAGATCCGTGGGCAATTTCATGGGGTAAGCCAATTGCTAAAAGTACATGAGAAGGATCAAGCGAGCCTGAAGCACAGGCCGAACCGCTTGAAGCAGCTATTCCTTTACAGTCAAGCATGATAATTGCAGATTCTGCCTCAATGAACTGAAATGCGATATTTACATTGCCCGGCAGCCTTTTTTCTATAGTCCCATTCAATTTAACATAGGGGATATTGTTTATTATATACTCAATGGTTTTATCTCTCAGCATTCTTGTGTGCTTTTCGTAGTCTTCCAGCCTTTCACTTGCAAGTTCAATAGCCTTTCCAATCCCAGCAATGCCGGCCACATTTTCTGTACCCGCTCTTTTATTTCTTTCCTGGGCTCCTCCAAGAATATAATTCTGTAGTTTAGTCCCTTTTTTCACGTAAAGCACACCAACACCTTTTGGTCCGTAGAATTTATGACCAGAAATTGACAGCAAATCAACATAAAGTTCTTTTATATCAACTGGAATATTTCCAATTGCCTGCACAGCATCCGTATGGAATATGATCCCTTTCTCTTTTGCTATTTTTCCTATTCCTTCTATTGGCTGGATTGTCCCGATTTCATTGTTTGCAAACATTATAGATATCAGTATGGTGTCCTTTCGAATCGCATCTTCTACCAATTTTTCGTGAATTATTCCAAACTCGTCAGGTGCCAGATAGGTAACCTCAAACCCTTCTTTTTCCAACTGCCTGCAGGTATTCAGTACTGCATGGTGCTCGATCAAAGAAGTTATAATATGCTTTCCTTTATCCTTGTTTGCATATGCGGCTCCTCTTATTGCCCAATTATCAGATTCCGTGCCCCCACTTGTGAAAAATATTTCATTAATATTTGCATTGATAGCTTTAGCTACTCTTTCTCTTGCATCTTCAATGGCATTTTTACTCGTTCTCCCAGCGGAATAAACAGATGACGGATTTCCATAATTAATTGTTAAAAAAGGCATCATTTCATCTAAAACTTCTTTTTTCAAAGGAGTAGTAGCTGCATGATCCAGATAAACTGTTTTCTCTGCCATTTAAAATCCCTCCTTAACCTTGCAATTTATTTGATATTCTACAAGTTCGGTAATCGTTGGCTGTTCACCGCAAAGTGCACATTCGGATTTCTTCAGCAATTCAAAATCAATAAATTCTGTCGATAGTGCGTCAAACATAATCACTCTGCCAGAAACTGTTTCCCCAATACCTGTGATCACCTTAACCGCCTCAAGCGCTTCAAGCGATCCAATCATACCGGTAACCATCCCCAGTATCCCAACATCACTGCAGGTTTCTATCGTTCCATCTTCTGGAGGATCGGGATATAGGCATCTGTAACAAGGCGTTTTCCCGGGTATTATAGTCATCAGAATCCCAAGATATCCCGTTGCGGCTCCTTCAACTAGTGGTTTCCCCATAAAATAGCAGCAGTCGCTAATCAGATATCTGGTCGAGAAATTGTCAGTTGCATCAATAACAACATCAAAATCCCTAACCACCGCTTCAATGTTGTCAGCATTCAATCGAAAATCGTATTTTATTACTTTGGTGTTTGGATTTAATGCTTTTATTTTCGTCTCTGCTGAATCCGTCTTTTTATTTCCGATATCTTCAGTAAAATGGATGACTTGTCTGTTTAAATTCGAAAGGGTTACCGTATCAAAATCAGCAATTCCAACAGTTCCTACTCCAGCTGCAGCCAAATAATACAGAACTGGTGAACCAAGCCCGCCTGCCCCAATCACAAGAACCTTTGCATCTTTACACTTTTTTTGCCCGTCAATACCAAATCCATCCAGTATTAATTGCCTTGAATATCTAAGAGTATCATTATTCATCAGCGTGTCTTTAATTGTCATGATCAATCACCTATTCCTCCAGCGCCTGTTCAAAGTCATTAATCAGGTCACCGATATCCTCAAGGCCAACAGATACTCGTATCAGGTTATCCGTGATCCCTAAACGTTCTCTTTCTTTTTTTGGCATAGAAGCATGCGACATCTTTACCGGATATGATACAATCGTTTCCACCCCGCCCAAACTGACCGCCACAGCTGCTAATGTAACTTTTTTCATAAAGTTGAGTGCCTTCTCTGTATTTATTGTTTTAAATGACAATACCGCACCGGCACCATCAGCCTGAGCCAAATGAATTGAATGTCCTTCGTGAGAAGAAAGTCCAGGGTAATATACCTTTTCAATGTTTTCATTTGTCAGCAGCCATTCGGCCAACTTCTGAGTGTTTTTTTGCTGGTAATCCATTCTCACTTTTAAGGTCTTTAAGCCTCTGAGCAAAAGCCAGGAATCTTGAGGTCCAAGAATTGCACCAAATCCATTCTGCACTGTGTAAACTCTTTTTGAAAGGTCCTCTCCCTTCACAGCCACCAGACCACCGACAACATCACTGTGACCGCCAATAAATTTCGTGCCGCTATGAATTACAATATCAAATCCCAAATCTAAAGGTCTCTGCAGATAAGGAGACATGAAAGTATTGTCAATAATCAGAATCAGGTTATTCTTCCTGCCAATTTCAACGCATGCTTTTAAATCTGTAATTTTAAGCAAAGGATTAGAAGGACTTTCAAGAAAAAGAGCTTTTGTGTTGTCTTTGATACTTCTCTCAATTTCGCTTAAATCTGCTGCGTTCACAAAGGTGGTTTCAACTTTAAACTTGCTGAAAAAATTAGATGCAATGCGATAAGTGCCTCCATAAACATCCTCGCAAATAACAATATGGTCATTTGAAGAAAAAATGGACAATACTGAAGAAGTTGCTGCCATTCCTGAACTAAAAGCAAACCCTTTATCCCCGTTTTCCAATTTGGCGATGGTGTTTTCCAAGGCCTTTCTGGTTGGGTTTTCTGAACGCGAATACTCGAATTCCTGTCCTTTTATGATATCTTCCTGGTGGTACGTCGAGGTTTGATAGATTGGGATACTCAAAGCACCAGTCTGCGGATCCATTTCATTTCCATTATGAATCAATTTTGTTCCTATTTTCATTTGCCTCACCTCATCGCCTGTTCTAAATCATTGATAATATCCTGGGCATCCTCTATCCCGACAGATATTCTGAGGAGTTTTTCGTTCACACCGATTTTTTCACGTATTTCCTTTGGAATTGCCGCATGAGTTTGCGCAATAGGGTATGTGATTAAGCTTTCAACGCCGCCAAGACTTTCTGCATAAATAAT
>JAENWI010000285.1 GCA_016650115.1 Peptostreptococcaceae bacterium
CAACTGTTCTGCTGTCAGGTTCCAAGGTCGGAACTGTGACCAGTCGATGTCCTTGGCCTTAGCCTCTGAATTCATTATCACCGTTATCTTGTCCAGCAGGTATTTCAGGTATAGCGTAGTATTGCATTTGTTGAGTATCGCAGTCTGCATCACAGTCATGAGCTTGGTCTAGGCGAGGGCTCCTCGCTCGGTAGAGGCAAAAAGACTGTTTTTACGTGAAATTACGAAGGTTTTGATCTTCCTCTCCTGAAATAATGCGAAGTTTCGCATTATTTCAGGAGGAAGAGATCAACTGGAGGTGTTTGATAGTCCCAATTATCAAGCCGCTTACATTTGGATATCATTTCATCGAAGGCTATTAGGATTTCATTGGCAAATGTCTTAGGTATCGGTTCGAATGTTAATGGCATGGAGAGCTTGCTATGTGCTTTGGTAAAACTAGGACTTAGATAGGATGATTGATTTGTTGTTGCACCAATAGAGATTCCTGTATGTAACGATTCCTGAAACTGGGCTCTGATCTCTTCAAGCTCCTGATCTGTGAGTTTTTGATAGAGTCTTTGATGTAGACAAATATCAATGATTTGTTCTGCAAAATTTTGTCCGAGAACTTGCCATAATTTTTCTTCCCTATTGAGGACCAGTTTTTGGATTTTCTTTGATGCCAAGCAGGGGAATAGCATGCAGTATCTTTTTGATATGAGCGTATCATTGATCAATATTTCTCCCAACGATAAAGCTCCAATATCTCCATAGGACCTTTCAACGGCCTCCTCGAATGATACTACCTCAGTGGGGCAGGGTACGTAGTTAATATTCATCTATGCCTCCTTGTGTTATCTAGAAGGGATTATAGGGAACTACAAATTCCTACAGGTTCCTACCCGACTGATAGCCCAAGACAACACATTTCACAGTTGGGTGGCTATTGGTTGGAGGTAATAAGGCCCCATATTTCAGTGATTTTGGTACACTTTTTTGGTATTATTAGTTTTGTGAAATTGTTAAACACCTATAATGAAAGTAGATAGACTTAATTACCCATGGATAGGTTCTCCGTGGGTTATGAAAAATGTAATTTTTGTATTGTTTCATGCCCGAATCAGTCGTAAGATGATTTTGGTGGTTATATATGATTGAGATTTATTGTGATGAAAGTAGACAGGACTTGCTAACTAGCAGTAATCCAACATCTGTTTATACCTTGATTGGTAGTTTATGGATGACAAAAGAAATTCGCTTGGATATGGCGAGGCGAATGTATGCCTTACGAGAAGAATATAAAGTTTGGGGGGAAATAAAGTGGAGTAAAGTATCTCCCTCTAAGATTGAATTTTACAAAAGTCTGATAGCCCTTTTTTTTGATTCTCAAAAAATGCCATATTTTCGGTGTATTCTTATTGACAGCAAAAAAGTAGACAATGAAAAATATAACTCTGGTGATTGTGAACTTGGTTTCTATAAGTTTTATTATCAGGTTTTATATCATTGGATTAATGAAAACCCAATTAATTGCCGTGTGTTTTGTGACATCAAAGAGAATAAGGATAAAAATCGCTTGAAGACTCTCCATAGGACGCTCCAATATACTTCCAATGGTAGGGTTGAAGCTGTACAAGCCCTACGATCTTCAGATACGCCTATGTTACAGTTTTGTGATTTTTTACTAGGGATGGCAAGTGCTCGATTGAACAATTCTGTTGCTCAATGTAGCGCAAAATTTGCCCTAATAGAGTACTTTGAAAAGCAATTAGGGATGAAGATTTCACCTACCAATAAAAACGTACGGAAATACAATGTATTTCGCATCAAGCTGAGAGGGGGTAAATAGATGGTCCTCTCAAATACATTGGAACTAGAAAACGAAAATGCATACCTTGATTATTTTGTTAAAAATTTCATCAAGCAAAGTATACATACTCATGATGGAATACGGATACATTTCAGGAAAGGTCATTTTTATCATGCTTTTTTTGAATCAACGATATCACATAAAGATTGTTTTTCTTTTGATCGTGCCCGCCATATGCCTGAAATCTTAACCATTCTTCAATCACCTGCAGCAACATGCCGTTGTGGATGGAATAACAAAGAGCGAAAACATGATC
>JAENWI010000076.1 GCA_016650115.1 Peptostreptococcaceae bacterium
CTGAGATGCACCAAACAGAAAGACCATTTGAAATTTCTTCGGAATGGTCTTAATTGTTATTTACTATTTTCATCAGTTCTTTAAAGTAAAGCTTTGATTCTTTCATTTAACATTTGAAGCGCAACAACATTAAAACCACCTTCAGGAATGATTATATCAGCATTTTTCTTACTGGGCTCCACGAATTCTTCGTGCATCAGCTTGACGGTTGTCATGTACTGGTTAATGACAGACTCCATCGTCCTGCTTCTTTCACTGACATCCCTCAAAATTCTTCTAATGATTCTAACATCTGCATCCGTATCAATAAACACCTTTATATCAAGTAAATCCAGCAGTTCTTTGTTCTCAAAGATTAGAATACCTTCTGCAATTACAACTTTTGACGGAGAAATATGAACAGTTTCTTTCACTCTGTTGTGTATTGTAAAGTCATAAATCGGTCTATTAATTGATTCCCAATCCTTAAGCGCTTTTATATGTTCAATGAATAAATCCGTGTCAAAAGCGTTTGGATGGTCATAATTCAATTTTTCTCTTTCCTCAAATTCCATATCGCTGTGTTCTTTGTAATAAAAATCATGGCTTAAAATCGTAATTTTCTCATGAAACTCACTTCTGATTTTATCAATCATCGTGGTTTTGCCACATCCCGTACCACCTGCAATACCTATTACTACTACATTTTTCATTGAATACCTCTTATAATGCACGCTCTATCTAAATATTATTATTATCGCCTTTTGTAATGGCTGCACCGAGATTCACCGTAGACTTTTCAAGCTCCAGAACGCTGCTGTTAATTGCTGAAAGTTTGTCAGACGTAATCTCTTGAGCCATAGCAAGTCTGGTATTGTATAATATGGTTTCAAGATCGTCATGGATTTTCGCAATTTTAAGTTTCACGCCCATCAGCACCTCATCATTCATCGCTTCCTTCATTGACTGCTCTCTGTTTACAATAGTACTGTTGGTCAGTTCAAACTCAGAAAAACCCTCAACAACAATTGACTCAAGATTAATTTTCTCCTTTACAAGATCGGCAAAAGAATGCTTTGACTCAAGCTCACCATGTACGAAAAACACCTGCTTAGGTTGTTTCGCAAATCCGCTGATCCAGTTTAATAAACCTTCTCTGTCTGCATGGCCAGAGAAGCCTTCAAGATTGTGAATTTCTGCATTAACATGAATTTCTTCCCCAAATAGAGTGACATCTTTTTTACCTTCAACAATTAATCTGCCTAGCGTACCCTCTGCCTGATAACCAACAAAAACAATACTGCTTTTCTTGTTCCAAAGATTATGCTTTAAATGATGCCTTATTCTTCCTGCTTCACACATGCCACTGGCCGAAATAATAATTTTAGGGTTTTCGTCTAAATTCAGCGCTTTTGATTCGTCGCTGGTTCTTGTGAATTTCAGATTTTTAAAATCAAGAGGATTGTCTCCCGCTAAGATATAATTCTTTGTCTCTTCGTCGAACAGATTAGCATTTTTCCTGAAAACCTCGGTTGCGGTTGTTGCCATAGGGCTGTCTATATAAACCATAACCTTATCCAGAAAATCCCTATGTTCCCCATGATTTTCATAAAATCTGTTCAATTCAAATATTAATTCCTGCGTTCTGCCAACAGCAAAGGATGGAATAACTACAGTCCCGCCTCTTTTTGTTGTATCAAAAATAATTTTCATCAGTTCTTCAATGCTTGTCGCATTTTCCGGATGTAATCTGTTTCCATATGTCGTTTCCATAATCAGATAATCAGCACTCTTTATAATAGTTGGATTTCTGAGTAATGGCCTGTCCATTACTCCTAAATCACCGGAGAAAACGATTTTTGACACATTGTCATTTTCCTCAACCCATAATTCTATAATGGCCGAACCCAGTATATGGCCTGCATCATTAAATACAAATTTAATTTTTTCGTTTAATGCAATTAATTGATCATAAAGAACCGGGACAACATATTTAAGGGAATCAACCGCATCATTCACGGTATATAATGGCTCAACCCTCTCTTTATTAGTCCTTGCGGCCTTCTTATTTTTCCATTCTGCTTCCTTCTCATGGATATATCCGCTATCCTTCAGCATTACTTCAAGAAGATCCGCTGTTGCATCTGTACAATATATTTTTCCCCTAAACCCTCTTTTTACAAGAAGCGGAAGACGCCCGCAGTGATCTATATGAGCATGACTTAAAATCACAAAATCTATTTCTGCCGGGTTGAATGGAAATTCCTCAAAATTTAAAGCATCCATAGCCTTACCGCCTTGAAACTGACCACAGTCAAGAAGCAGCTTATTTTCATCTGTTGTTATCAGATGACAGGATCCTGTCACTCCTGCCGCTGCTCCACAAAATTTTATCTTCATATTTGTCCCCCTTCATATTCATCTGGTTTTCAATATCTTTTTTATTCATTATATTTATTATACAGGTTTATTATAGAAATGCACCTAAAATATGTTCTATTTATTGCATATCTCACATAAAAAAAGAAACAGGAGTGGATATTTCTATCCACTCCTGTTTCTTTTAAACAAATTCATATTTTTCAAGTGATTTATTTTGCATCCACCTTAAGTACTGCATTGAGCATAACTGTTGCTCCAGCTGTGCATTGTTCTGGTGTGGAGAATTCCGGTTCACAGTGAGAATGTCCATCCTTTGATACTACAAATATCATTGTTGTAGGTATCATATAGCTGGCAAACTGAGCATCATGACCTGCTCCGCTATTAATAAACTGATGTTTAACGCCGTTTTCTTCTGCTGCTTCCTTTGTAATTGCAATTAACTCTTTATCAAAATATACTGTATCTCTGGCCCAAGCCAGTTCAATATCGCATTTGCATTTCGCCCATTCTTTTGTTTCAAGACTCTTTACAATAGCAAGAACCTGTTCAAGCACTTTAGGATCCTCATGTCTCACATCAATAGAGAAGTCAATCAAATCAGGTATTACTGTATGCACATTTGGATGGCATAAAATTTCCCCTGTTGTATAAACAAGTTCTGGTCTGCCCAACTTATCAATTTCAGCATGCAAGTATACAAGCGCCTGTGCTGCTGCAAATAAGGCATCCTGTCTTTTATGCATTGGAGTAGTTCCTGCGTGATCTGCCTGTCCGTAGAATCTTATTCTATAGTTAAACATACCAAGTACACAAGTAACAACGCCAACGTCATTTCCCGCATCTTCAAGGATAGGTCCCTGTTCAATATGGATTTCAAACATGGCTTTATATTGATCAGCACTTAACCTGTTTTTCTTGTCACCCTTAAATCCTGATGCGTCCAAAGCTTCTCCAAAAGTTGTAGTTCTATCTATTACGCTCTTTGATTTAAGCATATTTTCAAGTTTAAATTTCTTTCCAATGGCTTCCGGTAAAAAATCGTTGCAAACAACACCAGAGCACATCATGGCTGGTGGATATAAAGATCCCTCTTCATTTGTCCATATCATCGCAGTCATTGGGTGTTTGTGCGGAATATTTTCAGCAACAATTGTCTCTAACACTTCCATTCCGCCCATGACACCCAAAATGCCGTCATAATTCCCGCCATTCTTAACAGAGTCAACATGAGAAGCCATAACAATTCTCTTTGCCTTTTGATCAGATCCGGCAATAGTTGCATACACATTAGCCAAATCATCAGTTTCTATAGTAGCGCCAATTGCTTCCATTCTTTTAACAAATTCATTTCTTGCCTGAATTGCTTCGGGAGAAAGTGAATATCTTGTTATTCCGCCATGTCCTGCATCGCCGAACTTGCTGAAAGTTGTAATTTTATCTTCCATTCTTTTTACGTCACAATTATACATAAATAGTCCTCCTTTTATTTTAAAAACTTCTTCTTATCGAATATTATATAAGAATTAATGTGTCCTTACATTTTAACACATTTGTTCATATTGCAGGGCCAATCGAGAAAAGTATACAAAATACTTTATCCCTATTGGCCCTGTAATTTATTTTATTTTGGAAGCTAATCACACTTATTCGAGATAAATATGATTTGAATGCAATAAATTATTCATAATTTTTCTTTATTGCGATATCTATTTTATTTCTTCCTTCTTTCCATTTGATTTCTCCTGGTGTGATACATCCTTGAACAGGACATACATTCAGGCAAAGGTGACAACCTACGCAGTCATCATTAAGCTTAGGTTTTCTGGTATTTTCATCCCAGTCAATTGCCTGATGAGCTGCGTCGTAACATGACAAGTAGCATCTTCCGCAACCGATACATTTGTCTTCATCAAATGCAGGTAATATTTTAAAATCTCTGTTTAAGTCTTCAGCTGGTATAAGACTACCTAAAGCAAGACCAACAAATTCGTCAACGGTATTATATCCTCTTTCGTCCATAAAATGGCTCATACCACTAATCATATCCTCAACAATTCTATAGCCATATTGCATAATTGCTGTTGTAACCTGAATATTTCTACAGCCTAACAATATGAATTCAACCGCATCTCTCCATGTTTCTATTCCGCCAATACCAGAAAGGTGCGTTTTGCCCACAATTTCATCTTGCATAAGTTGGGCAACAAATCGAAGTGCGATTGGTTTTACTGCAGCTCCTGAATATCCAGAAATTGAAGATTTGCCATTAACCACCGGCATCCCTGTCATATTTTCAAAATCAATATTTGTGATTGATTTCACTGTATTAATACAGGAAACTCCAGCAGCACCACCTGCCAAGGCAGCTCTTGCGGATGGTTCCATATTTGTAAGATTTGGCGTCATCTTTGCTATAAACGGTATTTTAGTTGTTGAACTAACTGCCTGACTATAACTTTTTACTAATTCTAAATTCGTTCCAACATCTGAACCCATATCATGGCTTGTCATCTGTGGACATGAAAAGTTTCCTTCTATAAGATCCGCTCCAGCCTGGTCACACATCTTGGCAAGCTGTCTCCATTCATGATCGTTGCTTCCCATAATGGATGCAACCATAACCTTATCCGGGTAATCTCTCTTTAATTTGAACATGTTTTCAAAATTCAACTGTGTTGGTTTATCTGAAATCTGTTCCATATTCTTGAAACCAATCCATGGTAAACCTTCTTTATTTGTCTGGTCAAATCTTGGTGAACACTCATCAGCTACGAATATCCCTATAGTTTTATAGAATACTCCTCCCCAACCTTCTTCAAATGACTTTGCAACCATTTCATAATTGCTTCCTACTGGTGATGATGAAAGGAAGAATGGGTTTTCGCACTTAACTCCTAAGTAATCGATCGATAAATCTTTCTTAACTGCCATATTACTTAACTCCTTTCTTTTCAAGGTATGCAATGATTGAAGCTGCTGCCTCTTTACCTTCTGCAACTGCTTCAACTACTGTCTTTCCACCATTGACGATGTCTCCAGCAGCAAATACTTTCGCATCACTTGTAATGAACTGTTCGCTAACCTTTATGCTACCTTTTTCGTCTGTATCAACTTTTATAAATTGATCAACTTTTTCTGCTCCCTGTCCAATTGCAAATACCACTGCATCCGCCTTAAACTTAGCTCCAGAAACTCCATCTCTTCCGTCGAACATTGCAAATTCAACTTTATCTGTTCCAAGTATTTCCGCTGGTGCCATTTCTGTGGTAATTCCAACTCCAAGAGATAATGCGTATTCAAATTCAGTCATGTTTGCCGGAGCTTCTTCAATAGTTCGTCTGTAAACCAGTCTCACATTTGATGCACCAGTAAGCTTAGCTGTAACTGCACAGTCAACTGCAACATCTCCGCCACCAATAACGATGACATTTTGTCCAGGTTTAAAAGCTTCTTTCATGGTTCTGGCTTTTTTTAAGAAATCTACTGCTGCATATACGCCCTTTAAGTCAGTACCCTTGATATTTGGAATTTTTGCGCCCCAAAGCCCAACACCAACAAATATGGCATCAAAACTATTTAAATCCGTTGCTTTAACTTCTTTTCCAAATTCAAATTTAACACCAAGCTCTTCAACTTTAGCGATATCATGTGCCACTACTGCTTTTGGAAGTCTAGTTTGTGCTATTCCATAAGTTAATACTCCGCCAGCTTCAGCTTCTCTTTCAAATATAGTTACATTATAGCCTTCTCCTGCAAGTTTAGCTGCGCAGGCAAGTGATGAAGGCCCTGATCCAACACAAGCAATAGTTGCAGCTTTTTTTTCTGCAGGTGCTTTTAGTGTTTTCATGTCGAAAATTTCTTCCTGTTCAATTGCATATCTTTGGAGTTTCCCAATTTCAATAGGTCTATCAATTCCACATCTGCTGCAAGCTTCTTCACACAATCTGTCATAAGGACATATTCTTGCACAAGTCCCTCCCAGAATGTTGTTTTCTCTAATTGTTTCAGCAGCACCTTTTGGGTTTCTAAATCTGATTGATCTAATAAATTTCCCAGGATCTGTACCAGCAGGACATCCCTTACTGCAAGGGGCATCGATACATAGCAAACATCTTGAAGCTTCTTCCATTGCTGTTCTGTGATTAAATCCAGCTACAGCTTCTGAATTGAATTCTGCTTTTACTATTTTGCTCAATTCATTTTCCTCCTTTATTATTATAACTATAGAATAATATATGGTGTATATATGTTCAATCCAGTTGTAAAGTCAATTTCGAAAAAAAGAGTGTAACCGGTTACATAACAAGTTCATTTTATCACATATTTAGAAAATTGCAAGAATATTATTATA
>JAENWI010000394.1 GCA_016650115.1 Peptostreptococcaceae bacterium
CAATTAATATTTTCAGTTTTTTAATCTGGTTCTTTTCGTCTTGCGCCGAAACAATATTTCCAACAACTTTTTTTTCTTCCGGTTCAGCTTTATAAGGCAAAGTAAAATAAAAGCTTGAACCAACGCCCTCTTCACTCTCAACCCAAATTTTGCCTCCGAGTATCTCAACATAGGATTTTGATATAGCCAAACCCAGTCCGGCACCTTGCCGAGCCATTTTATCAGACAACATCAGCCTGAATAAATCGTTCAAATATAGCTTCCTGACGGTCTTTTGAAATCCCAATCCCGGTATCTTTCACGTAAAATTGCAGCAATGGAGCATGCTCCATTGCTGCAATGTCATACCCAATTTCTATTGAACCTTCGTTGGTATATTTAATGGCATTTTTAACCAGGTTTGTAAGAATGGCATATAGTTTTTCGCGGTCTGTTTTAATGATGGCTTCTTTTGCAGGTAAAGTGTTTTTAAACGAAAACTTTATCTCTTTGGCTTCCATTTCAGGTTTAAAGAAGGTATAAATGTATTCGATTTGCTCATTGATATTCGATTCCTTCATCTCCAATTTCATCAGCCCGGCTTCTATTTTCGAAATATCAACAATATCATTGATGATATTAAGCATTCGGGCGCCGCTTTTCTCGATAATACCAATATATTTTTGCTGCTGTTCACCAGTAAGATTGGGCTCTTTCAATATTCCGGCAAAGCCAAGGATGCCATTCATAGGAGTACGAATTTCGTGGCTCATGTTGGCCAGGAAGGCGGACTTTAAACGGTCGCTTTCTTCGGCGTGTTCTTTGGCTGCTATCAGCTCTATGGTTAGCTTCTTTTGTTTCGTAATATCGATATTAATTACCTGATAATGCTTGATCCTATTCCACAGAATTTCTCTTCTCCAAACTTTTAAATGGAGGATTTCCGCATTTTTACATACAATACTTATCTCATAACCAAATACATCATGTCCATTTTTTCTTTTTTCTTTTCTTTCCTGATATTGCGCATAACTTTCGGGAGTGTATCTATTTATTACTGGTGTACCTGTAAATTCTTCCACGCTGTTGAATCCATAAATATCAAGGAGGGCTTTATTGGCATAAATTGTTTTTCCATCGACGGAAACAATATGTATGCCCAGAGGAGATTCTGAAATGGAACGATGGAAATTTTTCTCCGATTGGAGAATTGCTTTATTGACAAACAATAACTCCGCTGTGCGTTTTTCCACTTTCTTTTCAAGGTTCGCATTGAGTTCACGAATTTCTACTTCGGCTTTTATTAATTCTTTGTTAGCAATAACCAACTCATCTGCACGTTTTCCCTTCTCTTCGTTTTGAAAGGCAAGTTCTTTGTTAGCAAGGATCAACTCATCTGCACGTTTCTCTTTCTCCCTGTTTTGAAATGCAAGCTCTTTATTAGCTATAATTAACTCTGTTGCCCGTTTTTCTTTCTC
>JAENWI010000188.1 GCA_016650115.1 Peptostreptococcaceae bacterium
AGAGGAGGCTATGAAATATAGTATAATTGTTCCTGTGTATAATGCTGAAAAATACCTTAGAAGATGTATAGATTCTGTTGTCAGTCAGACCCTTTCTGACTGGGAATTACTGCTTATTGATGATGGTTCATCTGATTCTTCTTTTACGATATGTGATGAATATCATAAAAGTCATCCCGATAGAATACAGGTGCTGCATCAAGAAAACTGTGGCGTGCTCTGTGCTCGACGAGTTGGTATAGGGCATGCAAAAGGTGATTATCTCTGTTTTCTTGATTCTGATGACTATTGGGATTCTAATCTTTTGGAGGAGATGGATACATTCCAGGATGAATATGACCCTGATATTATTGTATTTGGATTTAGGAAAGTAGGATTTCATAAGAGTCGGTTGGGAGAAGAGCTACCTACAAACCAAATACAATTATATCAAGGCGATGAAAAGCAATATATCTATGAAAGAATCCTAACAGGTAAGATGTCTTCACTCTGGACACAGGTTGTACGAAGGGGAGTCGTAGATTTTGATTCCGATTACCGCGACTACTACAATGTTTTCATAGGTGAGGATTTACTGCAAAACTTGGCTTTTGTTAATGAAGCATCATCAGTGCTTTTCGTTCCTAAGGCTTTTTACAATTATTTCTTTAATGAAGATGGGCTCTCTCGGAGAAAACTGAATATTCCATATCTTGATTCTCACGTAATTGTTCAAGAACACTTATTGGCATATGCAAAAAAGTGGAATGTTGCATTAGATCCAGTGTATCAATCATTTAAAAATGTAGTGTATAAATGTTTTAAAAGCCTATACCAAGATTCCCTGGTTGCTCCTCTGTACACGAAAATGGAGCGAACGCAGATTATAGTGTATCTCTCTTCAGGATATTGTAAGAAATATCTTTCACACATGAGTGTTGTTTGGGATCACAAGAGGTGTGCACTCTGTTTGCTCCTGTTGAAACGTGAATACTGTAGAACATTGCAAATAGTATTGTTTTTCTTTCGTTTTCTAACCATGATAAAAAATACAATCCGGTAATAAGGGCCGCTATACTTGAGAGGAATACATTTGTCTAGAATATCAAATTCAGTAAAAAACTTTAAATTTGGAACTATAGGATACTTTGTAAGTTATCTTGGTAACTTTGTGACTCGAAAGATTTTTGTCATGTTTCTTACTGTCGAATACCTTGGTTTGAATGGGTTATTCTCAAATATTCTTTCGTTGCTTTCCTTTGCAGAACTGGGGATAGGTACAGCCATTTGTTTTAGCCTATATAAACCATTGGCCTTACATGAAACTGAAAAAGTCCAAGCATTGATGCAGCTATTCAGAAAAGCGTATACAACCATCGGGGTGCTTATTCTTGGAATTGGCCTTTCGCTTATTCCCTTGCTTCCTTCTATTTTAGGGGAGGTTCCAGAAATTCCATCTATCAATCTTATTTATAGCTTGTTTGTCATTAATTCTGGGGTCAGTTATTTTCTTGGGTATAAACGGACTCTTTTGATAGCTGATCAAAAAAAATATATCGATACAACATATTATTACGGCTTTCAAGTTATCAAATATGTATTGCAGGTCCTTGTTTTAGTGCTGACAAAAAACTATATCCTTTTCTTATCGGTAATGCTATTCACCACAGTTGCTGAAAACCTTGTGATTAGTCATAAAGCAAATGTGATGTATCCCTTTCTAAAGGATAAGAAGAAAAAAACCCTCGATCGTGAAGAAACTATAAAAATAAAGAAAAATGTATTTGCTCTCATGTTTCATAAGCTTGGATCTGTTGTGATAAGTGGGACGGATAATATCCTCATGGTCAAGTTTGTGAATCTGGCCAGTGCAGGTATCAATTCAAACTACGTTATGATTACCTCCGCGCTTAATAGCGTACTTGGTATTGCATACAACTCCATCTCTGCAAGTCTTGGGAATTTGATTGTGGAGAATCAAATACAAAAAAGCAAGTTTCTATTCGATGAATTGTATTTTGTCTCCGCATGGCTTGTCGGGTTTTCTTCAATATGCCTTTGGATTCTGTTCAATTCCTTTATTTCGCTATGGCTTGGCCCTGCCTACCTATTTGAGCCTAGAATTGTCATGGTTATCGTTATAAATTTCTATTTGTATGGGATGCTAAGGCCTGTGAGAACTTTTCATTCATCCATGGGTTTGTTCTGGTATGATAGATACAAGCCAGTTATCGAATCTCTTATCAATCTGGGAGCATCGATTTATCTAGCCCAGAGAATCGGTTTAGTTGGTATCCTTATCGGAACAGTGATTAGTACTATCACAACTTGTTTCTGGTTTGAGCCCTACGTGTTGTTTAAGTTTGGTATGGAACTTCCTGTTAGGGAATATTTTTATAACTACATCCGTTACACTTTGATAACTGTATTCATTGGTTGGATTACGTATAGGTTGGTTGCCTTTGTTAGTATTGATAACAAGTATTTGAATTTTCTTGTCTCTATGGTCTTTTGTGCTAGTATTCCCAACTTCTTGTATCTGCTTTTGTATCATCGAACAAAGGAGTTTGCTCTTGTAAAGAAAGAAATGGCGAATGTTTTCCGGCAGATGAAGAAGGGTCGGAAGTAATACGATTGTTTTTCATACTTAATAGTGTGTAGGTCGATAGTGTTTTGGTTTTTAAAATGATGTTTAAGAGAGGAAAAATGTGAAGGATTCTTGTGTTTCTATTGCTCAAGAAAAGGGAAAAACCTCAACAACTACACAAATAGCCTTAATTGTGAATTTGTTAGTATATGTCTATTTCGGTTGCACTAGCTGTCACAATAGTTTTCGCTAGGAGGAAAGCGAAACTGAATGAAATATTCCAAAGGATTCAAGGGTTCAATTGTTCGTAAAGTTGTTGAACGGGGAGAGAAGAGCGTGTACCAGGTTTCCAAAGAGACGGGGATCAGTGCAGCAACAATCAACAACTGGATAGAGAAACACAAAGCTGGTAAACTGATTCTGGATTCTTCTGATGATCTTATACCATCACAGAGGAGTCCCGGAGAGAAGCTTGCACTGTTGTTGGAAAGCAAGACCAAATAGGAGGAGTTTTTGCTTGTATTAAACTCATAAGAACCTCTCCTGGAATTCAACAACAGTTTACTATTCGGCAAATAACATTGAGCCAGCATACCCTGGAAGAATTGAATGAAAGATTTGTTCTTGTCTATTCAGGGCAA
>JAENWI010000530.1 GCA_016650115.1 Peptostreptococcaceae bacterium
GCAGCACAGTTTGGTATTTTCTTTGCTTTATTTGCAGCAATTATTCTTGGGTTTAACGCACAAGAAGCGGCATCTATTGGTATTATCGGCGGAGCGGATGGGCCAACAGCCATATATCTGACGTCGAAACTAGCCCCACATTTACTTGGAGCTGTAGCAGTTGCGGCCTATTCTTATATGGCACTTGTCCCGGTCATTCAGCCGCCAATCATGAAACTTCTTACATCTAAAAAGGAAAGAATGATCAAGATGGACCAGCTCAGGCATGTATCACAGAGAGAAAAAATTCTGTTCCCGGTTGTTGTTACTATTGTAGTTGTTCTTATTCTTCCACCTACAGCACCACTTATTGGGATGCTGATGCTTGGAAATTTATTTAAAGAAAGCGGAAAAACTCTTAGATTGTCGGATACTTCGTCCAATGCGTTGGTCAATATCGTAACAATTCTTCTGGGACTTGCGGTTGGTGCTTCTGCACAGGGACCTACATTCCTGGTACTGGCTACCATTAAAATTGTAATTCTTGGAATTACAGCCTTTGGTATTGGTACTGCAGCTGGCGTTCTTCTTGCAAAACTTCTGAATGCGGCAACAGGCGGTAAAATTAATCCACTTATAGGTTCAGCAGGGGTATCGGCGGTTCCTATGGCAGCGCGTGTATCGCAGAAAGTCGGTCAGGCTGAAAATCCTTCCAACTTCTTATTGATGCATGCAATGGGACCAAATGTGGCAGGCGTAATCGGATCAGCAGTTGCTGCAGGTGTTATGCTTTCTATGTTTAGTTAAAGCCCATTATAAGCATCCGATATTGGGTTTGTAATTTTGAAGACCCTTGCAATCAGCCATTTGAAATTCGTGTTATCCACAGGCAACCTGTGGATAACTATTTAACCTAACAAAATCATTAAAAAAGCAATCAGTAAACAAAGAATAAGCATTCGAAAAATGTGGTGACACATCAATTGGATGCTTATTTTAATTGGTTGTAATTATTCTAAGGACTTGAATGGGAAACACCACTTCTAAAACGCTTTGTA
>JAENWI010000233.1 GCA_016650115.1 Peptostreptococcaceae bacterium
AGTTCGGATATTTCATCTAAAAAAATGGAACCTTTTTCAGCGGCTTCAAACAAACCTTTTTTTACTTCGTTTCTTGATCCGGTAAAAGAACCAGGCTCATATCCAAAAAGCTCTGACTCCATTAAATTCTCAGGGATTGCTCCACAATTAACCTTTACAAAAGGGTATTTTGACCGGTTGCCGTTTTGGTGCAGCAGTTTAGCCACAACGCCCTTGCCAACGCCTGATTCTCCTGTAATAAGAACGGTTGAATCTAAATCGGCCAGCCTCTTGATTAATTGTAAGGCGCTGAACATAGCAGGGCTGTTCGCAATTAATTCGTCAGACGAAAATATGTTTTTTGTTTTCAAACGTATTAATGTGTTTTCCATTGATTCTAATTTATTTTGAAGCATGCTTAATTCAGTAATATCTCTGGAGGTGGTTATGATTTTTATCATTTTGCCATGGGTATCAAACAGGGGCGTCCCAGTGGACAACAGTTTTTTGCCATCTCTGTTCTCATGAACAATGGTGACCTCTTGTTTTTTTTCTAAAACCAGCCTGGCAACTGAGGGATTGAATACACCTGTACTTTCCAGATAGCTAACATTTTTACCGAGAATTTCTTCCGGATCTATTTTATATAATTTAACACATGCATCATTGCACCAAAGTGTATTTCCGGCAGCATCATCAATAAACACAGCATCAGTGATGCTGTTCAATATTGGGATTAAATCTCCTGACGATAACTTTTCCACTGTTTTTTCCATAAATCCTCCGAAATAAAAAAATTAGGAGTGCTCGAGATTCTGATGAAGCAAACCGGAAAGCAAATCTCGAATGCTTCTAAGGAGTTTGTAATTGGCATATATGTATTATATAATGAAGCTTATTAAAGCGCAAACTAAATTATTGAAAAAGCATTGACTTTAACGGGTGGAAATGTTATATTACTTGAGTATGAAGAAGAAGTTATCCGCTTCTCACCTTTATGGCGAAAGCTGTTTGGGTTAATATTATTAAAACTACATTTAAAGATGTTGTTTGAGGCGGATACCATGTATCCGCTTTTTATTATATTGCAGGAGGTGTTAGGTTATTAGCAAGGAAAATCAAATTAACGAAGAAATTCGTGACAAAGAATTAAGAGTAATCGACAGTGACGGAACACAACTAGGCATAATGAAACTGGAAGATGCAATGGCTCTGGCTTATGAAAAGAAGCTTGATCTTGTAAACATTTCTCCAACAGCAAAACCGCCAGTTTGTAAAATTCTTGATTATGGAAAGTATCGTTATGAGCTTCAAAAGAGAGACAAGGAAGCAAAGAAAAAACAAAAGACCACGCAGGTGAAAGAAATTCGTCTCAGCACATTTATTGAAGATCATGACATAAATGTAAAGGCCAATACTGCCATCAAGTTTTTAAAGGATGGGGATAAGGTAAAGGTTAGTCTTCGATTTAAGGGCAGAGAAAAAGATTACGTCAGCAGAGGTCTTGAAGTGATGAAAAAGTTTTCGGAGGCTATATCTGAATTCAGTGTAATTGAAAAGAAACCCGAATTTGAGGGCAGAAGTTTGATTATGATTGTAACACCTAAAACAGATAAATAATTAGGTTGGATTAAGTTGTGCAAAAAAACATGAAAGATTTAATAACATAGGAGGAAATATTCACGATGGCTAAAAATAAAATGAAGTCTCATAGAGGCGCAATGAAAAGATTTAAGTTAACGGGTTCTGGAAAAGTGAAAAGAAGCAAGGCATTTAAAAGCCATATTCTTACTAAAAAAAGTGCTAAGAGAAAAAGAGGCCTGAGAACGGCTACTTTATTGTCAAGCGCAGATTTAAAAAGAATCAAGTCAGTATTAAATAAATAATAGGAGGTAAGAATCATGGCAAGAGTAAAAAAGGGCGTAAATGCTCATAAAAGACATAAAAAAATATTAAAGTTAGCGAAAGGTTTCTACGGAACAAAGAGCAAAGTATTCAGAGCAGCAAATCCTGCTGTAATGAGAGCGCTTCGTTCGGCTTACATAGGTAGAAAAAACAAAAAGAGAGAATACAGAAGACTTTGGATTGCCAGAATAAACGCTGGGGCAAGAATGAATGATATTTCATACAGCAGATTAATCGATGGTCTTAATAAGGCTGGTATTGTTATTAACAGAAAAATGCTTTCTGAAATGGCAATATATGATGCTCCTGCATTTGCTCAACTTTGTAAAACTGCAAAAAAAGCATATAAATAAAAATGCAAACTTAATAAAACCCCTTAAACGATACATTAATGTAACAGTTTGAGGGCTTTTTTAATGTAGATTTTGTGAATACTGTTTTAATATATCCATTTATATTGTATAATAAATGTAATTAAAAAAAGAAAGGTAATTAGGGTAATATGTTAAATATTGGAAAAAAAGTATTAAGTGTTGCACTTGTTCTTGCATTAACAGCTGGAATGACAGCATGCGGAGGAAAAGATTTTGTGGGGAATTACACTTATAACCTTGACGATTTTGTTACGTTGGGTGATTATAAGGGTCTGGAGTACAAAGATACAGATGTAAGCGTGAGTGAAGAAGAAATTCAAATGGAAATATCAAACCGACTTGCTGCAGCGAAAGGAACCGGACAATACGCTGAGGATTCAAAAACAGGAAAAATTGAAAATGGAGATATTGCTAATATCGATTTTGAAGGCAAATTAGAC
>JAENWI010000448.1 GCA_016650115.1 Peptostreptococcaceae bacterium
CCTAATAAATTACACAATGTACGACGAAAACATTCATGACGTGAATATGATAAGAAACTTCTGGAGTCGGTAAGCATTCCAATAAAACGGCTTAATAATCCCATATTTGAAAGAGCATCCATCTGCTTTTTCATTCCATTTATCTGATCAAGGAACCACCAGCCTGAGCCATACTGTATTTTTCCGGGAACAGAACCGTCCTGAAAATTACCAATCATGGTAGCATAAAGTTCGTTGTCTGCAGGATTCAAATTATACAAAACAGTTTTACATAATTTATCCTCCATATCCAGGCGATCCATCAATTTAGCAAGAGAAGCAGCTACAGGCATATCACCTATAGAATCAAAACCTACATCGGGTCCCAGTTTTTTGAACAGTCGTGTATTATTATTTCGCTGTGCTCCAATATGGAATTGTTGTGTCCATCCTTTGGAATGATCCATCACACCAAACTGATAAAGCATACATGATTTAAATTTAAGAATTTCATTCTGTGTCAAAGAATGACCACCCATTACCTTATTAAAAATTGCTTTGATTTCGCTATCTGTGTAGTCTTCCGCAAAAGCAGTATCCAATCCGTGGTCTGATAAGCGGCAGCCGTTTTCATTAAAGAAGTCATGACGTGAAATCAGTGCATCAATTAAATCATTAAATGAATCGATATTCATATCAGCAGATTTTCCCAGTTCTTTCATATAATTAATATAGAAAGAAGGATCTTCAACCATCATGGCTTTATCCGGACGCCATGCAGGAAATACATCGACTCCAAAGCCGTTCTCTTTAATCTTACGATGATATTCCAGAGTATCTATTGGATCATCAGTAGTGCATATAGTTTTAACATGAGCTCCTTTAATTATATTTTGGCAACTGTATTCAGGCCGATTTAATTTTTCGTTGCATTCGTCATAAATTCTTCTGGCTGTTTTTGGATTCAACAATTCAGTAATTCCGAAAAAGCGTCTAAGTTCCAGATGAGTCCATGTATATAAAGGATTCCTCAATGTATTTGGAACTGTCTCGGCCCACTTTTCAAATTTTTCCCAATCAGAAGCATCACCGGTGCAAAATCTTTCATCTACACCATTTGAACGCATAGCACGCCATTTATAATGATCACCGTAAAGCCAGATTTCTGTAAGTGTCTTAAAACTCTTGTTTTCTGCTATTTCTTTAGGACTAATATGACAGTGATAATCGAAAATAGGCATTTTCTCTGCATGATCATGATACAAAGTCTTTGCTGTTTCTGTCTGCAGCAAAAAATC
>JAENWI010000279.1 GCA_016650115.1 Peptostreptococcaceae bacterium
GTTGGGCTGCCTTGGGTCTTATCCACTTCATCAATCACTAGATAGTCACAACCGGACAACTCTTGCACTATCTCTTCTGGATTACCACCATTAAATGACTGCCTAATCTTGTTGAAGAAGTCGAAAGCTAAGACATATTTGGATTCTTTGCCTTTCATTGTCTGATATAAGCAGCTAGCATACGCCAAGTGTGTCTTGCCGGTTCCATTCTTTCCGTAGATGACTGCCGACTTTCCGGTCTTCATGTAGTCGATCACCTTGCCTTGTTGGGCGTTCGAGCAGATAAAGGAGTCGAAAGTAGCAGTCTTGAACCTGGGAGGAACTTGATTGACCCATCTTCTAGTAAGTTCTCCAATCCTTTCAAGTTTTTCTTGCTCTTTCCTTTCTTTGTTCGTTTTGTCTATCTCTTCATCATTCTCTTCGTCGGTGAGAACATGTCCGTACTGCTCTATCTGTCTTTTTTCTATTCCTTCACGTATACCCCTAGTCATTTCTTTGAAATCCATGTCCTGCCCCCTTAAAGCTTGTCATATTTGTCGATATCCAACGAATACCGTTCTCTTGTCTCTGAAAACTGTTGTTTACTTGCTGGTTTTGAACCCATCTGGCTAACAAGTGTCGGGAACTTGTCTCTCAATTTCTTTCCACTGAGAATATTTGGAATCCAGAAATTTCCATCTTCCTTGCACCACCTTATAACCTGCTCGACAATGGAATACTCTCTCTGGTCTATTCTGATCAGCTTCTCAATATCAACAGCCCATGATTTGATGGTTTCCTTGTCTTTTCCAATCCTAAGCTTTTCATCATGTTTTCTTGATTCTGAAAGGAGGAGCATAGCAAGCGTCTTCGCTTGCGTTATTGCCGGTGTTTCTATTCTCTGTTCCTCTTTATTTTTATCTTCTTGTTTCTCTTCTTGTTCCTCTTTATTGTCGTTACAATTTGTTACATCACCGTTACATGTAACGTTACATTCAATCTTTGCTTGCTTCTCACGCTCTCTGAACGCCCTAACCCTTTCTGCACTATCTGATTCCTTACCTGTTAGCCTTGGAACATCAGGTATAAAAATTGTACCATCTTCAAGGATTCTAATGATTCCTAGCTCGGTAAATATCTTTACAGCCATCCTTACGGTATCCACATTAGTATCAGTAAGAGAAGAAAGCATTTCTTCATTGTAGGCCACAAGATCGGTAAATCTTAGATGCCCAACTGTTTCAACGCTCTCCAACATAAGAGCCAAATAGAATAATATATAATCAGTTCCATTAGTCATATTCTTTATAATCTTAATATATTTACTCTCAAGGAAATCTTTGCCAAGCTTTAGCCAATAACGCTTTTTTTCTGCCATTTATTCTTCCTCGGAAATATTATTAAACATTTCAAATAATTCATATGTAGATTTAGCTTTGTTTATAGTTGTGAGATATTCTTCTTCAAGGCATGGTTCATACTGCCCATATGTAAAATTACTATGAAATTGTTGTGCTGTTATGTAAAATCTTTTCATTGTTGCATACATAACTCTTCTAAAGCTTGCTTTGTCTGGATTGTTTATTTCATCATATTTATTTCTAGCAATACCACAAATTTTTGACAATGTTTTATCAATATTTTCTATATTACCTTTGTAGTAATATCCAATAGCTATATATACAGCATCAACAACAAGATCAAGGCCACAATCTTTGATTGTTTTACCTACAGTTCTTCTATATTCTTTTAAGAATCCGCGCCCCTTAATATCTATTTCTTCAAAGAATAAATGCTCAATTTTATCTGTAGCATATTCTTCAGCATTCCTGACTGATTGTTTCCACTCTAAGATAAGATCAACCATGTTTTTCTTTTCTTGGAGTTGTTCAATTTGCAATCTTGATTTTTCTACTTCACTTAGGTCTGATAATACCCTATCACTTTTACCATGATTACAATCATAGCAAGCACTCACTAGGTTTTCGATTGAGTTATCACCACCTTTTGCTACTGGTTTAATATGGTCTACTTCCAGAATAACGTCTGGAGCTTTTTTACCACAATATTGGCAAGTGAATAGATCTCTTTTGAATACTTCAAACCTTGTTTTTTTTGAAAGTGCTTTTCGTTTCGTTGCCATAAACTTCTCCAAATAAAAA
>JAENWI010000193.1 GCA_016650115.1 Peptostreptococcaceae bacterium
AAATGACGGTGATTAATCACCGTCATTTTTTGAAGGGGCATTATGAAGAAGAAGGTTTTACCATATATTTTTTTAACAGCATTTCTTTTTGGGACTATGGAAGTTGCTTTGAAACTGGCAGGAAGTGAGATGGATTCTTTCCAGTTGACTTTTTTAAGGTTTATGATTGGAGGGATTTTTCTAATACCGTTTGCAGTTAAAGAAAATAAAAAAAATAAGGTCCGATTACATTATAAGGATTTAGCATGGGTTTTGCTGCTTGGTATATTATGCATCCCATTAAGCATGTTGTTTTTTCAGTTGGGAATTATGAGATCTAATGCCTCGACTGCAGCGGTTTTAATGAGTGTAAGTCCTTTTTTTACAACAATTTTCGCCTATTTCATATTGAAAGAAAAAATCAGCAAATCAAAAATAGCAGGATTGCTAATTGGGTTGATTGGCATTATATTTATGATAAGACCCTGGGATATACAAGAGGGCAATACTTTTACAGGCGTGGTTTTGATGATACTAGCCACCGCATTTTTTGGATTGTACAGTGTAGCTGGAAAAATTAAGATAGAAAAAATAGGTATTATCACGCAAACTTGTTTAAGCTTTATTGCAGGTAGTCTGGTTTTATTGGTTATAATGATTTTTATGGGGCGCCCAATTCTAATGGGAATATTGGATAATCTGATGATGGTTTTATACATTAGTGTGTTTGTCACTGGTTTCGGGTATTATTTTTATTTCATGGCAATTAAAAATTCTAATGCAACTACGGCCTCTATGGCATTTTTTATCAAACCGGCCATTGCTCCTATTTTTGCTGTATTGATATTAAAAGATCTATTGCTTTGGAATACTTATGTGGGAATAGTTTTAATTTTATCAGCATCTTTTATTAGTTTAATGAGTGGCAAATCAAGAAAAGCATAGGTGATTGCAATGAGCAAAATTACAATTGATAAAATTAATAAAATAATAAGTGGAAGATGCCCTTCTCCAATCGGGTATTATCGTTTTTACTCTGTTTTAGTGCCTCTTGTTGAGAAAGATAATCAAATTCATGTATTGTATGAGGTGCGAAGCGAGCTGCTTTTACATCAGCCAGGAGAGGTTTGTTTCCCTGGCGGAGCAATGGAAGAAGGAGAAACTGAGGAAGAATGCGCAATAAGAGAGACATGTGAAGAACTGGGAATTAAAGCTGATACAATAAAAATCACGGGACAGCTGGACACGTTATATACGTACAGTAATTTTGTAATGTATTCTTTTTTAGGAGTAATACCCTATGAAGAACTTATTAAGGGAATTCCAAATAAAGAAGAGGTGAAGGAGTATTTTCTTGTTCCTTTGAAATATTTAATGGAAAAATCCCCTTACATATATAAGATGGAAGTTGTTCCAGATATAAAAAGCGATTTCCCTTATGATATTGTAAATTTTAAAGAAGGATATAACTGGAGAAAGGGAAGAGGAGAAGTGCCAATTTACTCCTATGAGGACAAGGTGATTTGGGGATTGACTGCCAGAATTACCAAAAGAATGGTTGAAATTATTAAAGGTGAAGAAGGAGGAGGAGCAAAATTAGTTTTAAAATAGCATTATGCCAGATGAACGTTATAGCAGCTAAAGAAGCGAATATTAAAAAAGCTGAGAGCTTAATAAATGAAGCAGCAATGGCCGGTTCGGAAATAGTTGTGCTGCCGGAAATGTGGAATTGCCCTTACTCAAATGATTTTTTCGGACAGTATTCTGAAGTTGAAGGGGAAGCGACGTATGAGTTTCTTTCAAAAATGGCTAAGTCCTTAAACATTTACTTAGTGGGTGGTTCTATCCCAGAAATTGATAATGGTAAAGTATATAATACCTCATATTCTTTTGACAGAAATGGAAAGCTGATAGGCAAGCATAGGAAAATTCATCTGTTTGACATAGATATAGAAGCTGGTATCAGATTTATGGAATCAGAAACCCTGACAGCTGGGAACCAGTCTACTGTTATTAATACAGAATTTGGAAGGATTGGAATTGGGATATGTTTTGATATTCGCTTTCCTGAACTGTTTAGAAAAATGACACTGGCTGGGGCTAAACTGATTATTCTCCCGGGAGCATTTAATATGACTACAGGACCAGCGCACTGGGAGTTAACGATTAGAGCAAGGGCTCTAGATAACCAGGTCTATTTTGCGGCCTGTTCTCCCGCAAGGAGCATGGAGGGACCTTACGTTGCTTTTGGAAATTCATGTATTTCAAATCCATGGGGAGAGCTATGTGGGAAAACAGACGCAAACGAATCAAATGTCTACGCTGACATTGATTTTGAGTATGTTGATAAAATCAGAAACCAGCTACCTTTGTTAAAAGCAAGGAAACCTGATGTATATTAATATTTTATAAATAAAAACTCTTTTATTGTTATAATCTTTGAGTTATAATCAAACTGACGTTATTTTACGTTACTTTAATTATTATAAAACAGGAGGAACGAAAACATGATGAAAAAAATAGTAGCTGTGGTTTTGGTGTTAGTACTTGTTCTAGGTCTGGCAGCTTGCGGAGGCACCGCAAAAACTGAAGAACCCACAACTTATGAAATTGCAATGATTACAGACGTTGGTACAATCGATGACAAGTCGTTTAACCAAGGAACTTGGGAAGGTGTAGTTGCATACGCAGAAGAAAATAGTATTACGCATAAGTATTATAAGCCAACAGAACAAAGTACGGATGCTTATCTTGCAGCCATTCAACTTGCTGTTGGAGGCGGAGCAAAAGTTGTTGTAACCCCAGGATACTTATTTGAAGAGCCAATTTACTTAGCTCAGGAACAATACCCTGAAGTAAACTTCATCTTAATTGATGGCTATCCAAACAATGGAAAACTCTCAAATGACCCAGAGTTTGTTGCAAAAACTTCCGACAATACAATAGGAATCAAGTTCGCTGAAGATCAATCAGGCTATTTAGCAGGATATGCTGCAGTAAAAGATGGATTCACTAAACTTGGATTCATGGGCGGAATGGCAGTCCCAGCTGTAGTTAGATATGGATATGGATTTGTTCAGGGTGCAGAGGCTGCCGCT
>JAENWI010000339.1 GCA_016650115.1 Peptostreptococcaceae bacterium
GATTGTGGACATAGCAAAGAGTTGCGATGCGTATCTGCTTTGCGACGAAGTGTACAGAGGATTGGTTCACGAAGGGGATAATTTTTCTGTGTCCGTTGCAGACATTTACGATAAGGGTATAAGCACTGGAAGTGTGTCAAAGACATTCTCCTTGGCAGGACTTAGAGTTGGCTGGATTGTGGGCCCAGAAGAATTTGTTGCAAGAGTGAATAAGCAAAGGGATTATCATGTTATATGCGTTGGAATGATTAACGATAAATTGGCAACAATTGCATTAGAAAATAAGGAAAAGATTTTAAAGAGAAACCTTCAAATTGTAAGAGAAAATGTGGGAATTTTAGATGAGTGGGTAAGCAAAGAACCTAAGATTACATATATAAAACCACAGGGAGGTACTACTGCATTTCTAAAGTACGATGCCAAAATAAGCTCTGCAGAATTCTGTATTAGACTTCAAAAAGAAAAAGGAGTAATGCTTTTACCAGGCTCCGTATTGGATGTGGAAGGGTACATTAGAATTGGGTATTGCAACACTACAGAGATATTAAGAAGGGGTTTGGAATTGACTTCAGAGTTTTTGAATGAACTAAAATAGCCATAATACAATTTTGAAAATTATTCTAAATAAAGAATAGGCTTCCCAGCGTATACAGCTACATTGCCCCCAAGCCTTTCAGCGATGGCGTAGGCATAGACTTGGCTCATGCTGTCTCTCACATATCGGCCATTGACATAAATTTTATATGGTGCATAACCGTCCTTTTGCGCTTGGGAGAGCAAGACAAGCGGGGCCTGGTTTAATTTATATTTATCATATTCACTTTTATAGGACCACCTATCATCGGGGTATGCTGTAGTATTCATCGTTTCGATTGTTGAATACGATTTATTAGTATTGAAGGAAGCAAATCTGTTAGCATATCCATAGGCTGAAACGTATGAACTGCTTGCACCATAACCAGTTAAACCCTGTAAAAGCTTTTCATGTTGTAATGACTGATTTTCTAATTCCAGACCATACTTTGATGTTCCGGCTTCAATAATTCTTCCCTGGGAATGATAGGACAGATATGCTCTGAAATCATATCGGAGCATGTAATCCTGAGATATTCTGGTTTCCACTTCTGAAGCGGCACTGTAACCACTGAAAAATTGAATTTTAGGATAAGAATAATCAAGGGGATTCCCGTAGGTAATCCCTCGGATGGATTTCCAGAGAGAGGTATTAGTATCAAAAATCTCATCGGCATAATTTCTGTTTAAATCAACTCCTCTGACATTGGCCTTTAGTCTTCTATAATTGTCTCTTCCAAGCAATTGGATAAAATCGGATTTCAATACAGGGTCTTTGATCATTCCGGGGCCGAACTTAACAATATCAAATCCATCAGGATTCAAAAGAGGAATAAAATGAATAATATTGTTTTGCAGCACAGCGTTTATATCGGTTGATGGGATTACAGCATTGTCATAGTAATCTTTGGCATAATCTTCTATTATTCGTAATACAAGAAAAGGATTATAGGTTTCTCTGGCATGGACTCCAGCATCTACAAAAATGTGCATTTTTCCAACATAGGAATTCTCACTGCTTTCGTTGATTGGATTTGTCATTCTAATCACATATATTGGCCGTTTATCTGTTGAGTAGCCTAAAATCTCCATTTCCAGAATCTGGGGGTAACGTTCGATCAGCGCTAA
>JAENWI010000088.1 GCA_016650115.1 Peptostreptococcaceae bacterium
CAATCAACAAGTAGTAAGATATACTGATCTGCTTCATCACTCTGCACAACTTGGAAATATCTTATTGATGCCATAATCATATCTAAAACTCTTATATTTGAATTATCTACACTGTAAATATCAATTGATTTTTTTAATTTTTCAAGTATTATTTCGTGAACCTTTTCATATTTATTGGATTCAAAATACTTAATAGCCAATATTGATTGGTTGATTTTATCGCTTTTCAACGCTTCTACTTGATAACCAATTAATTTTTCCTTATTTCCTTCGTAACTGTTTAATATATATACATACAAGCTGTCATCATTCACTTTATTTGGGATATCCGAAATTTTATAGCTCTTAATAAATCCTTCATAATCACCTAATTTTGCATAAGCTAATACAATATTGTATCCATAATAAAAATTAAGATTCTCATAAAACCTCTTTTCATACTCTGCAATAAAAGGAATTGCTTTTTTATCTCTCAGTTCACCTAGCATAATCAGTGCGTTTAAATCACCATACCGCCTTTTATTAAAATAGACAGTTTTATATAATTCCTGAATCGAAAAATAGTTCACCAGTCTTTTCTTTCTTGTGCTTTTTTCTTCATCTGAATGTATAGAGCTGGTTACGGCTCTGATTTTATGTACACCGTAATAAATCCATAAATCAAGGAGGTAGGATTTTTTTCCATTGCCCAATATGTTGATGAAATCAGTTATGTCGGAGTCCTTCAATTCTGCACCAGTTTCAATCTGTTCAAGTGAGCGATTAATAATTTCCAAGTATTGTACTTCTAACTTATTATATCTCCATTTTCTTATTCTGTTTGCAATCGTTTCAACTCTGGTGTAGAGCTGCATGCAAAGCATCAAATACAAATAAAGCATAATAATAAATAAAAATGCTTTAATAATGAATGGCAATTCAATCCATATTAAGATTAATCTCCCCATATCTATTCTCCTTTTGCCTTGTCACTCAAAGCGTTTTTTATATAATAATAAGAGTCTTTAAGTCTTTCAATATATTTCGGTTCTTCCCATGAATCCCAGGTGATTTTTTCAAACTTCATGTCCTCATTTTTCTGAATGCCGTCTAATTTCAAACCCAAGGATATGCCGCTAGTTTTAACTGATGGTAACTCACTGCCCGCCACAAAATTATTAAGTGTAACGTTAAAATTCCCCAGAACGCTTTTCGTTGAAGGGTCACTCACGTTCAACAATAACCAAGGTATTTTTATTTCAATTGCATTGCCGGTCTGATAAAAATCTCCTTCTTTATTTCCATAAACCAGTTTTCCTGTTTCATAATAAGAAGATTCAATAATAAGATCACTCTGCGGCAAATATATTTTATTTCTCATCCTTAGATTGATATTTGAATATTCTTTATCTATTTTAGTGTCTATTTGCTTTGAGAAAAGAAATGCAAATGGATCATAATTAGACTCTACCTGTATTCTTGTATTGTTTTTCCCGTCTAAATTAATTACAAACTCTATGCCCTTATCTTTTTTGGTATCAATTAGAATTTGCAGTTTTTCATTATTGAGATCAATACCAGCTTTTACAATCTTTAACCATAGATATTCCTCATCATATGTCGTATAAAGCTGTGTATCCTTTTCAACTATTAACGGTTCCTTTGAATAATGTCTCGTTACCGGATCAAACGCAAGAAGTCCGAAATTTTGTTCACTCGTTTGAACATCATGCCACCTGATTCTGCCTTCAGCAGTATTCTGTTCCATTGTATTCCATGTTTTTTTGAACCACTCATCCTGCCAAGCGAAAACAATTCCGCCATTTAATCCCGATTTTTTGATATCTTCAAGCATTGATATAGTCATTTCACCTTGCTTTGCTTCACTAATTCCCCCTTGATTGTAGCCCCTGCTTAAGTCCTCATGTGTCACACCCCTCGATGTCGGCACACCGAATTCTGCAATGACAACAGGAATACTATGATGCTGGTTCAGCCTTACCAAATACTGTCTATATGGATTAGAATATTCTAATGCCGTATATTCAGATGCAGTCATAGTTTTTTTATCAATAAACTGCATTTGATCTTCATAGTTTAAGAAATCAGGATAATAAGGATACACATGATAGGAAGCGTACATCCCAGGAACGAATTTATCAGTTGAACCTATTTTCTCTACATCAAAGCCGTCCATATTATTCATCTCTTCAGGTTCATTCAGATGATTCAATGGATCCGATGTTGGCCAATTTGAAAATGCAATCATTTTCTGGCAACTGTAATTTTCCGTTTCGTAGCCAACCGCAAAATCCCCAATACTTGCAAGCATTGCTTCAAAAGGTTTTGATTCTGATTTTGTATATAGATACTCTCCTTTAAAGCTGACTTTATCAGTATTATTTGAATTCGTGGTAGTTACAGTTTCTCCGTCAAATTCTATACCCAGCAAATATGAAACCACATAAGCACTGACATCCTTATCATATACGCCTGATGCATGGCCTTTTACCGCTTTAATATTCGCATTACCATGAACAGCATCAATGACATTTTTCACTTCTGTGCTAAAATCCTTGTAAATGTATTTGTTCCACATATCTTTTTCTTTTTCAACCAGCGCTTCATTCACGTAGGCCCCCTGAATGAGATATAAAGGTGCATTCGCATACCTGTTAAATTCAAATAATGCATCATAAAAGCCGGGGCTTTGTAGTGTATATACTCTTATAAAGTTTACATTCATATCTGTTATTTGAAGAAACCATCTCAGATATTCCTGTTTTGTAATTCCTATATCTCCCGGGTAATACCCAGGTTTTCCCAAGCCAATGTTCACACCTGTAATAAAGGTTTCTTTTTCACCCTTATAGGAGTTAACAATTATTTTATCCCCCTGGACATATGAATTATACTTTATGCTTTTACCATCAACAATTTGAGACTGCAACAAACTTTCATGATTTTGTGAAAGCTGCAGTCCAATTCCAGTAAAAAACAGAATGAATACTAAGGTGCAAATGATTAGATATTTCTTCACTATTCTATTTCTCCTATGCATGAGGGTTTAATGGATTAACTTATTACATTAAGATAATTTATTATAACCTATTTTTTAAACAAATGTAAAAATAAGGATGCTAGGTGTTTAAAGAAAACCTTTAAAAATAAATTAAAATAAGCTCAATTGATCTGTTTCAGGGATTCCTGCCAGTACCCCATGCTGTTTAAGAGACTCAATTGCAGTTTTATTTGCCTTTGCCCTTTTTTTAATTTCCTCAATGGAATGGAATGGTCTTTTAAGGTGCTCCTCAACAATTAATTTTGCCGCATTTTCACCAACTCCTGATAAAGCCATTAAAGGAAGTTGAACTTTTTCATTTAATATTTTAAACATGAAAGCATCGGATTCCCCAAGGCGTGCTTCTGTAAATTCATATCCACGAGCATACATTTCATAGGCGATTTCAAGAACCGTAACAGCATCCTCTTCTTTTTTTGTTGCATTTTTACCTTTGTTCTCAATGGATTCAATCTTTTCAAGAATGGCTTTTGGTCCTTTAAAAATCACTTCAGAATCAAAGTCACTCACTTTTGTCGTAAAATAGGTGGCATAAAACTCTCTTGGATAATATACCTTGTAATATGCTATTCTGTAGGCCATCATTACGTATGCTACGGCATGAGCTCTCGGGAACATATACTTGATTTTATTACATGAATCAACATACCAGTCTGGCACATTATTCTGTCTCATCAGCGCCATGTCACTTTCGCTTAAGCCCTTGCCCTTTCTGACATTTTCCATAATCTTAAAGGCATTGCTGTTTGGCAAACCCTTATGAATCAGATAATTCATAATGTCATCTCGAGTGGATATGGCATCTTTTAACGTAGCGACGCCAGTTTTAATATATACCTGTGCATTGTTCAACCAAACGTCTGTACCATGGGAAAATCCTGATATTCTGACAAGATCTCCAAATCGGGTTGGCTTGGTGTCATCCAGCATCTGTCTGACAAATTTGGTTCCAAATTCCGGAATTCCAAAGCTTCCATGCCTGTACTTATAATTTTCGTCCTTAATGTCAAGTGTATTGGTTCCTAGAAACAAGCCTTTCACCTTTTCATCATGAAGTGGTACTTTTAGTGGATCAACCCCCGTCATATCCTGAAGCTGTCTGATCATAGACGGCACATCATGTCCCAGTATATCCAGTTTCAAAAGATTTTCATCGATGGAATGGTAGTCAAAATGCGTCGTAATGGTTTCAGTCGCTGTGTCATTCGCCGGATGCTGAACAGGACAGAATTCATAGATTTCATGCCCTCTGGGAACTATGATGATTCCTCCCGGATGCTGGCCTGTCGTTCTTCTGACTCCTGTGCAGCATTGGGTCAGTCTTTCAATCTCCCACTTGTTAACCGTTTGCTCCCTGTCCTCAAAATATTTCATAACAAATCCAAAGGCTGTTTTACCGGCAATAGTGCCTATTGTCCCTGCTCTGAAAACATTTTCTTTCCCAAAAATTTCTTCCACATATTTATGGGCGACACTTTGGTACTCTCCTGCAAAATTAAGATCTATATCAGGTTCTTTGTCCCCTTCAAACCCAAGAAATACTTCAAACGGGATATCAAATCCGTCCTGCTTCATCAATTCTCCGCATTCCGGACAATCCTTTCTGGGCATGTCTACACCACAGTCATATTCATTGTTGTCTCCCCATTCAAAATGCTTGCATTTTTCACAGATATAATGTGGGGCAAGAGGGTTCACCTCTGTGATGCCATCCATGGTTGCGGCAAAGGAAGAACCTACTGAACCTCTTGACCCAACCAGATAGCCATCCTCCAAAGATTTTTTAACCAGCATTTCGGCTGAAACATACATCACTGCATACCCATTATTGATAATAGAGTTCAGTTCTCTGTCAAGCCTTGACTGAACATCCCCCGGCAAAGGATTTCCATAAATCTCCCAGGCTTTATCCATACATTTACTACGTAATATTTCTTCCGCATTATCAATTTTGGGTGGAAATTTACCTGTTGCAATCGGCCTTACATTTTCTATGCTTTCAGATATAATATTTGTGTTTTCTACAACAACCTGATAGGCCAGATTTTTACCAAGATAGCTGAATTCCTCCAGCATCTCATCTGTAGTTCTAAGGTAAAGTCCCTGATCTCCTTCTATATCCTTGTAGCCTTGCCCGGCCATTAATATCTTTCGGTAAAGCGCTTCTTCCGGCGTCGTGTAATGCGAATCACAGGTGGCAACAACAGGCTTTCCTGACTTCACGCCTAGCTCAACTATTTTTCGGTTAATATCCTTTAAGGCTTCCTGATCCTTAACGGTTCCATTTTCAATGAGAAACTGGTTGTTAATTAATGGTTGTATCTCAAGGTAATCATAAAAATCTATGATGTCTTCCAATTTTTCTACTTCATCTTTTAAAATGCATTGATATATTTCCCCTGCTTCGCAGGCGGATCCAATGAGAAGACCTTCTCTAAAAGTGGTAAGTACAGATTTAGGGATTCTTGGTTTCTTATAAAAATAATCCAGATGGGAAGCGGAAACCAGCTTATAAAGATTCTTTAAACCCTCCTGGGTTTTTGTTAAAATGATGACATGGTTGGTTCCCGCAGCTTTGTAATCGATTTTCCCGTTTTTATCAATGTGTGTTTTATCGTCAAAAAGATAACCCTCAAGGCCATATATAATCTTGATATCCAGTTTGTTATTTTTTACTACTTTTGGTGCTTCAGGAAAAGCCTGAACTACACCATGATCCGTAATGGCAATTGCCTTATGCCCCCATTTTGCAGCAGTTTTAATCATTTCAGAAATTTCATTGAGTCCGTCCATCGCGCTCATCTTGGTGTGGGCATGAAGCTCAACTCTTTTCACTTCGCTGCTGTCTTCTTTGGATATTTTTTCAAACTTCTCAATATCCTTGACCATAACAACAAGTTGATTTTCATACGTATCCCATTCGGCATTTCCTCTTATTTTAACCCAGTCCCCCGGCTTTAACAGCTCATCGATTTCCTCCCATTTTTTTATGGAAGTAAATCCTTTCACACATACAGATGTTTTTTTGTCTGTGATGAGTATAGTGACCAGCTTTTTATCATTTTTAATTGTTCTTGCTTCTTTTCTAAACAGAATTCCTTCAAAGGCTACTAATCCACTGTCTGGATTCAGTCCCGCCAAGTCGACAAGGTTATCATTAATCAGTTTCCCCATGATTCGGTTGCCGCTTGCTGCTTCTTCCTTAGAAGATTTTCTTCCTGTCCAGTTTGTTTCTACTTTGGCTGTTGTTCTTTTAGCTTTACC
>JAENWI010000215.1 GCA_016650115.1 Peptostreptococcaceae bacterium
CATATTCAGTAGATTAGCACTGTAAAAATCAACAGTCTGATGGGGACTGTAAATAAAAAGCGAGTGGAGTTACCAGCTCGCTAGTTTTCGTATGAGGGATATTTAATATTGCATCTTGTTTTCTCTTTTATGAATTTTTGTGATTTCGAATATTTAATTTGAAATCAAAATAAATTACTATTCTCATGGTATAATAAAATCAGTTAAGTGTATTGTAATTAACAGCTAATTATTTACTAAAAATAAAGAGGTGCATTATGAATTATAGAATTAATAGTAAAAATGGAGATAAAATATCTATATTAGGATATGGCTGCATGCGGTTCCCTAAAAAAGGAAATAGCGTGGATGAAGAGAGAACAGAAAGGCAAATTATTTCAGCGATTGAACAGGGTGTTAATTATTTTGACACAGCTTATATTTATCATGGCGGTAAAAGTGAAAGTATTTTAGGACAGATTCTGGCAAAGGGTTATCGTAACCGAGTTAAGATTGCGACAAAAATGCCTCCTTTTATGGTTCGTAAAAGTGCGGATATGGATAAGATATTCAATACCCAGCTGAAAAGACTTCAGACAGATCATATCGATTATTACCTGATGCATATGTTACCGGACGTTGAAACTTGGGAACGGCTTAAAAATCTAGGGATGCTTGAATGGATTGAAGAAAAGAAAAGGACTGGTCAAATAATTAACCTGGGATTTTCTTATCATGGTGGAACAAGTGAATTTGTGAAAATAATTGATGCTTATGATTGGGATTTTTGCCAGATTCAATATAACTATTTGGACGAAAATAATCAGGCTGGAAGAGGCGGTCTCAATTATGCGGCTTCAAAGGGAATCCCGATTATTGTGATGGAACCTCTTCGCGGCGGGAAAATTGTTGATGGACTCCCAAAAGAAGTTGATGTACTTTGGAAGGCAGCAAAGCCTACTCGAAGCCCTGCGGAATGGGCATTGAGATGGGTATGGAATCAGCCTGAAGTGATGCTTGCATTGTCGGGTATGAGCACAGAGGAGCAAATTGCCGAAAATTTACGGGTGGCTTCTGACGCCAAGGCAAATGATTTCACTTCCGAGGACATGGCATTATTTTCGAAAGCAAAAGAAATTCTGAGCAAAAAAACAAAAGTGAACTGTACTGCGTGTGGCTATTGTATGCCGTGTCCGTCAGGTGTTGATATACCCACCTGCTTTTCATGTTACAATCAAAAATATATGAATAAAAGTAAAGGTGTTTCATTTTTTAATTATATTACTCAAACGGGCGCTACCACTTCGAATCCAACCTATGCATCGAAGTGCACCCAATGTAGAAAATGCGAGCAGCATTGCCCACAGAATATACCAATCAGTGAAAAAATGACTGAAGTGAAAAAAGATATGGAGAATGTTTTCTTTAAACCAATTGTTGCTGTTGCAAAGAAGTTTATGAAATAATCATGTAGTATACCAATACTTGGGGAAATGGACAAACTGGACGGGGTAAGCTCCAAGCTGACAGATATTTTTTGGACAGGGAGGTGGGATTATATGGTTTGGAATGAAAAGGAGAGAAGCATGGAAAGAACTTATGTGATGTTGAAACCGGATGCTGTAAAGCGGGGACTAATCGGGGAAATTATCGCTAGAATTGAAGCAAAGGGATATCGAGTAACCGGCGCTAAGATGATGCAGCTTGATCCGGTAATTTTAAGAGAACATTATGCCCATGTCAAAGACCAGTCCTTTTATCCGGGGATGGAAGAGTATATGACATCAGGCCCTGTAATGGCAATGATTGTTGAAGGCGGAAATGTAGTTCAGGGAGTTAGAATCCTTACTGGAGCCACTAAATTCGAGGATGCCAAACCAGGGACCATACGCGGTGACTACGCCATGACAACAACACAAAATTTGATCCACAGCGCTGATACATTGGAGAATGCTGAAACGGAAATCAAACGATTTTTAGGGAATAAGCATATTTTCAAGGATGAAGAGGGTAATTACTGATGATTAAAACGATGAAAAAGAAATCCGTAAAAACTGGGTTGCCTCCTGGAAGTTTGATCCACATAGGCGAAAAAAAGAATCAAGATGTTCAAATAAGGCTATTCAGCTATACGGAAGATAACTTTGAGGAGAAACTCATTGACGTAAATAAGTTAAAGCAACTTCTCCCTTTAAAAGATAAGGTGCATTGGATTGCAGTAGAAGGCATTCACGATGTGGATATTATAAAAAATCTGGGTGAGGTATTTGGGGTGCACCCTCTAGTGTTAGAAGATATATTGAATACTGACCATCGCCCTAAAATTGAAAATTATGATAAGTATACTTATATAGTTGGCAAACTGCTTCAATATGAAGAAAAACAAAATGAATTTACGAATGAACAAGAAAGTATTATTTTAGGTGAAAACTATGTTATTTCATTTAGTGAAAGAAAAACAGGGATATACGATACTGTTCAGGAAAGAATCAGACAGGGAGCAGGGCATATAAGAAAAATGGGAGCAGACTATTTACTTTATTCTTTAATGGATGTAATAGTGGATAACTATTTTAATGTTCTGGAAAAATTAAGTGATGAAATCGAACTTGTAGAAGACGACCTGATCTCAAACCCTTCCCCTGAAACCCTGAAAAACATTCATAAATTAAAGAGGCAGATATTATATATGCATAAAGCAGTCTGGCCACTTCGGGAAGTAATTGGCGTTCTGGAGCGAAATGAAATCACTTTTATGACAGATTCCACCTCAATATATATACGAGATTTATATGATCACGTCATTCAGATCATGGAAACAGTTGAAACTTTAAGAGATATACTAGCCAGTATGC
>JAENWI010000168.1 GCA_016650115.1 Peptostreptococcaceae bacterium
TAAGCTATCAGGGGGATATGGAAAATTTCGTACGGAAACAGGCATTCCTGAAATTCACGGCTGAAGAGTGTGCAGCTGGTGCAGCGACGCTGATTGTAGATGAAGAGTATGCAGAGGGAAGAATTGTATTCAATTATGAAGAGGGTCAAAGTTATGCTGATGAATACATTAAGTATGTAAAAGAAAAGACTAAGCTTAAAGGGACGTTGTCATGCAGTTTAGCATTTGAAGATGACAATATTGGGTACAACATTAAAAATGTCGAGAGCATTCCAGCAGTAAATGCTGTGGTAAGATTTGAAACAGAAGATGTTTTCAGACTGCCAATGATTACTTTAACTGAGATAGAAAGAAGTGCAAGATACGAACTGGAATAGTCAATTGAAATTAGGAAAGAAATTTTAAAAGACAAATAGAATAATATAAACAGCGGCAGCCGTTATAATTTCGGCTGCTGTTGTTCATGTTGGTGTTTTTAGTTTAATTAGTACATTGATACAATGTGAAACAATTAACATAAATTAAAAATGGCAGTCTTAATGGACCGACAGGTATCGGGATGGTTAAGTTGCTGGAAGACCCCGATAAATATCAGGTGACGTTGTATCAAAGTCCGGATGAAGTGGTTGGTAAAATAATATCCGGGGAAGTAGATGTTGCAGCGGTGCCATCAAATCTGGCTCAATACTGGTCAAGGTGAACAGATTCTTCCCGAGTAGCCAGCTTTGTAGCGGCTGCGGAGTCCAAAACAAGGAAACAAAAGATCTGAAAATAAGAAAATATATAAGGTTGGGATATCAACCTTTGTCATAAATCTCATGAACTGCTGCATACTACATACACTAAAAAGAGTAAATATTAAATATATTTTTAAATAATTTTTGAAATGTCAACAATTTTTGAAATTGCCATAAGACTCCTCAAATGCTATAATTACTGAGAGGGCAGAAACGATGAAAAAAAAGAATATTAAAAGGATTAAAAGAATAGGTATAACAGCGGCCATTTTGATACTGGCTGCTGTTGTTATTATTTTATTTTTGGAGAATAAAGTTGAAAAGGAGGGGCACTATACGCCTTCATATGCGAAACAGAATATTGAGGCAATTGTCGGAGACGGGATAAACGAAGATGAATACAAAGAATTGTTTTTACAAACCGGATTAGGTAAATCTTCCATTGACAGCATTATTAAAAACGATAAAGATTTTATTGTGGAGCTGGAAAAATATCAAAACGATTTTTTCGCAGAAAATAAGTATGTATGCAACAGAATCACCATCATAACAGGGGAAGAAAAAAGTGCAGACGCTGAGGGCAATATTGAAGGCAAATTCGAAATTCAAGGATTGAAAGATGGAGATATACTTATTTCCCTTTCAACACACAGTCTTGGCTGGAGGCATGGACACGCGGCAATTGTAGTTGACAGCAGCAAGGGGACAACCCTGGAATCCCTTGTTCTTGGGAGAGATTCAGAATATCAGAATTATAAGAAATGGGAAAGATATCCCTCATTCATACAACTTAGGATAAGAGAGGATGTTTTAGGGCAGGTTGGTGGCGACAGGCAGGAAGTTGAGAAAAGATTGAGAAATACAGCGGAAACCAAATTGATTGGAGTCCCATATGGTTTGTTTGCAGGAATCCCAGTGAAATATGTTGAAAATGTAAGTAATACTCATTGCGCTCACCTGGTTTGGTACGCGTACAAGGAGCTGGGCATTGATATAGACAGTGATAAAGGGATTTTTGTCACCCCATATGATATGGCAAACAGTGATTTGCTGGAGATTGTTCAGATTTACGGCATTGATCCAACGGATTATCTGGGTGATTTCAATTGACAATCACAATAATAGTAGTATAATAATTGAGGGATATTAAAACTTCAGGAGGCTGACATGGAAAAAATTAAAACAATTGCGAGACCGACTCTAAAAACGACATCATGTGATGCAGGTTGCAAAGAATGTCAAACTTCTTGTCAATCAGCATGCAAAACATCTTGCACAGTTGCTAACCAAAAGTGTGAGAACACAAAGAGACGATAGTTTTCGAGACGGACAAGGTTAAAAACAGCAGCGAATGCTGTTTTTTTAATTAAATACAAAGGATGGGAACAATGATACATAAATTTAAATTCAAAGATATTTCTTTGGTGCTTGATATAAACAGCGGAGCAGTTCACATGGTTGATGAAGAAGTGTTTAATCTGCTGGATGGGCTTGAGAATTGCACTGCAGAAAAAGCTCTTCAAAAATTTAGCCTTATTAAATCTACTGCAGCGAAAGAGGTCTGCCAGTTGATGGAACAAGAGATGCTTTTTACGGATGATTCCTATATAACTGATAAAATGAAGAATAATGAGGACTCTGTAGTGAAGGCCATGTGTCTTCATGTTGCACATGATTGCAATATGGTCTGCACCTATTGCTTTGGTGAACAGGGGACATTTGCGGGCAGTAAATGCCTGATGAGTCTCGAAGTTGGGATAAAAGCGATAGATTATCTGATTGCCAATTCAGGATCCAGAAGAAATCTTGAAATTGATTTTTTTGGTGGAGAGCCCCTAATGAATTTTGAAGTAGTAAAAAAACTTGTTGATTACGGCAGGAAACAGGAAAAACTGTTCAATAAAAACATCAGATTTACAATAACGACAAACGGACTGCTTTTAGATGATGAAAAAACAGAATATATCAATCAAACGATGGATAACGTCATCCTTAGCATTGATGGCAGACCTGAAATAAATGATAATATGAGGAAGACGGTAAACGGATCGCCAACCTATGATGTGATTACGAAAAATTACTTAAACTTCGTTGCAAAGAGAGAAGGCCTATATTACGTAAGAGGGACCTTCACAAAAAATAATTTGGATTTTGCAAAAGATATTAAGCATTTGGTCAATCTGGGATTTTCAAATGTCTCGGTAGAGCCGGTAGTCACAGATTTAAAGCGACCTTACGCACTGCAAGAGACAGACAGGGATAGAATATTTGAAGAATACGACCGGTTAACAGATTTATATATGGAAAAGATGAGCAAAGGGGAAGCCTTTGACTTTTTCCATTTTAATGTGGATCTGGAGCAGGGGCCATGTATTGTAAAGAGATTGTCAGGCTGCGGTGCAGGGACGGAATATCTTGCCATATCACCAGAGGGGGATATTTATCCTTGTCATCAGTTTGTAGGAAACAAAGATTTTTATATTGGCAACCTGTTTGACCGTGAGATTACTAATAAGCAAAGAGATAAATTTTTAAATGCCAGTATATATAATAAAGAGGACTGCAGAAACTGCTGGGCAAAATTTTACTGCAGTGGTGGATGCCATGCGAATGCAATCAATATCAGCGGGGATATAAACAAACCGTATAAACTCGGGTGCGACCTGGAAAAAAAGCGACTTGAATGTGCCATTGGAATCTATGCAAAAACAATGGAATAGCAAAGGAAAACCAAGGCGGGATCAGGACATAACTGGGTTGGATTGCTTGACAATTATGTTGATTGTAATATAATTTATCAAAGTGAATAAATAATATTAATATATAGGAGAAATAAAATGGCAAAGGAAAAATTA
>JAENWI010000033.1 GCA_016650115.1 Peptostreptococcaceae bacterium
GCAGGGTCAATTCCAACTTTTTTGGCTGCCATTGGAAGCATGCTTCCAATACTTTTTGCTGCCATCACGATAATTAACATGGAAATACAAACCGCAAGACCAATCCATGGGCCTTCTCCATCCAGCCAGCAAATTCTGGCAAAATTAAGCAGGCTTAAAATAACACCAATAATAAAACTCACTCTTATTTCTTTCCAAAGCACTTTGCCCGCATCTCTCAATTCAACATCTCCAAGGGCCATACCACGAATCACAAGAGTTGCCGATTGAGATCCGGAGTTTCCTCCTGTGCCCATAAGCATTGGAAGATATGCAACAAGTGAAATCACCTGCGACAAAACATTTTCAAAGCTCGAAATAATACCCCCAGTAATCACATAAGAGCACATCAGTATAAACAGCCACGGAAGCCTGTTTTTCACATGTTTCCATACACTTATGTCTAAATATTCTGCATCACCCGAATCGATGACACCAGCCATTCTCTGGAAGTCTTCTGTTGTTTCTTCTTCTATAACATCCAGGATATCATCTACTGTAATAATTCCTACCAGTCTGTCTTCATCATCCACTACAGGTATTGCAAGAAAACCATATTTTTTAAATGCTTCCGAGACCACTTCCTGGTCATCATGTACATTTACGCAGACGAAATCCTCATGCATCAGGTCTTTTACTTTAGCGTTATTTTCAGAAACGACTAAAGTTCTGAGGGATACTATCCCAAGCAATTTTCTTCCTTTTTCTTTCACATAACAGGTGTAAATGGTTTCGCTGTCCATTCCTTCATTTTTAATATGAGCCAATGCCTGTTCAACGGTCATGTCCTTGTTTAAACTGATATAATATGGGGTCATCAGACTGCCCGCACATGTGTCCGGATAATTCAAAAAAGTGTTGATCAGTTTTCGTTCCTCTTTTGGCGTTTTTTCGAGAATTTTATCAACAAGATTTGCCGGTAATTCCTCAAGTACGTCAATCATATCATCGAAATCCAATTCATCAAGAATATACCTGATTTCCTTATCTGTAATAACATTAATAATAGCAACCTGGTCTTCTACTGGTAAATAGGAGAAAACTTCCACAGAGACATCTTTTGGAAGGGTTCTGAAAATAATCACCGTTTTTTCAATTCCAAGTTCCTCCAGAACTTCTTCCAGAATTTCCGCTATATCAACTTCATTATTTCTCAATAGCGCATCTCTGGCAGCTACATATTTTTTATTGTTAAGAAGAAATATTATGTTTTCAACGATTTCAACAAAAGTTTCCCCGTAATTCTTCTCAAAAGTGTTTTCATTTTCCATATTTTCACCCCCTGCTCGGATTATAATCATATTTAATAATTATACTCCAATTTAGCTTTATTTTGCAAGTTAAACCTTATCAAAATAAGACACAGGCGACTCTATGTCACCTGTGTCTGTTGTTGATTACTCTGATATATAATTCTTCCACCTGCCGGCCAAATTCTTCTACTGAAAACTTTTGAGCCTTGATGACAGCATTTTTTTTAAAAAGTGCCAGTTTGGACTTATCCTCCAGTAATAATTCTATTTTATCTATAAACTCCCTTTCGTTTTCAAAAGTAAACCCATTGAATTCATCTTCAACCACATCCTGAAGGCATTCGTCTTTTCTGCAAATTAATGGCAAGCCACTTGCCATTGCCTCAATATATGTAAGTCCCTGTGTTTCACTTGTTGAAGCACTAATGAAAATGTCTCCAAGATGATAATACTTGTGAACATCATCCTGAGAAACCATCCCTGTAAATATAATGAATTTCTCCAGTCCAAGCGTCTTTGTGTGTTCTTCAAGTTCCTTTCGAACAGGGCCATCCCCAACAACAAGAAGTTTTATATCCCTGTCTTCTCTGGATAGGGGTTTCATTAGATTTACCAGTTCATTAATGTTTTTCTCTTTTCCTAGTCTTCCAATCGTTACCAGTACACTATCCTTTTCTGAAATTTTAAGTGACTTTTTCATCTCAGCTTTTTCTTCCGGATTAATTTCTTCACTAAATTTTTCCAAATGAATCCCAGTTGGTATTTCAATAATATCTCTCTTCACGCCATAGGATTTCAACGCGCCCATCACCTTATTTGTTGGAACAATCACTTCATCAGCTTTATCTAACACATGTTTCGAAAATAACGCAACGGCTTTCTTGCCAACTCGTTTGCTTGGGAAAATATAATGGGTGTAATCTTCATACATAGTATGATAAGTATGTACCATTGGTATATGAAGCCTATAGGCAATCTGACGGGCATACAGGCTTGTCGTAAACTCGGTTTGTGTATGGATAATTTCAGGTTTCCAATTTATAATTTCTTTGATATAATGATGAAATGGCTTAACCGTCATTCTTGCCTGGGGATAAACTCTTACAGGAAGAGACCCTATATAGTAAAAATCCTCTGATTTATATGATGTCCTTGTATTTGATAAGGTTAAGATTTTCACATCATGTCCTCTTTTTTTAAGTTGTTCGTAAAGATTATATGTTGAAATCACAACCCCGTTTATAATTGGCTTATATACATCCGTTGTTATCAGTATTTTCATTAGATATTCCCCCCCTATTAATATGCCGATATTTCATTTTAACACTACTAAAAATATTTATCAATAAATTGTGATAAAGTCACTTACATTATGGGTATAAAAAAGTATATTAATAGTATGATAATTTTATAAAAGAAAGGTTTAAGGTACATAACATGACAATAAAAATAACAAAAGAGAATTTTGACAGTGAAATAGTTAAATCCGAACTACCTGTACTGGTAGATTTCTGGGCAGCTTGGTGTGGTCCTTGCAAAACTATTGGCCCTAAGATTGAAGAACTTTCAGTTGAACTGGAAGGAAAAGCAAAAGTTTGCAAGGTAAACGTGGATGAAGAAATGGCATTGGCTCAACAGTTTAGTGTAATGTCAATTCCAACAGTGGTTGTCTTTAAAGGCGGAAAAGAAGTGAACAGAGTTGTTGGCGTCAGAGGGAAAGAAGAATTAAAATCATTATTGGGAGTATAAATTAAATATGGCATATTTAATTGTTTTTATTGAGGGGATAGTAACGTTTATATCCCCTTGTTTACTTCCAATGCTTCCTCTGTATCTTTCCTACTTTGCTGGAGGCGATGATCCTAAAACAAATCGTAAAGTCTTGTATAACGCCTTAGGTTTTGTATTTGGCTTCACGCTTGTTTTTGTTTCTTTGGGAGCTTTCGCAGGAACACTGGGTCAGTTTATATTAAAACATGGAACAATTTTCAACCTTTTTTCCGGATTAATAATTGTGGTTTTTGGGCTAAGTTTTCTGGGTGTCATAAACCTGCCTTCAATTTCTTTCAATAAAAAACTGGCTATCCATACAAATGCTTTAACACCTTTAAAATCAATTCTATTTGGTATTGTATTTTCAATAAGCTGGACCCCTTGCGTGAGCGCATTTTTAGGTTCTGCACTGATTCTTGCATCGCAGCAAGGCTCTGTTTTCAAAGGAATTATTATGTTGCTGTTATTTTCAGCAGGACTTGCCATACCTTTTATTGCAAGTGCTGTCTTATTAAACAGTTTAAAGAGTACTTTTGATTTTTTAAAAAAACACTATAAAACCATCAATTATGTCTCAGGTAGTATATTAATACTATTAGGTATTCTGATGATGGCGGGGAGATTGATATGAGTAATAAAAATAGGACTATATTGGGTGGTGTAATGCTGATTGTTTTTTTGCTGGGTGCTTATCTAATATATGGCGTTTTTGGAGGGCAAGATGATTTGATTCCGACAGGCAATATCAACCAAGATAAAACAATGTCTATAGATTTTACGGTGCAGGACATCGAAGGTAATAATGTCAAGCTTTCAGACTTTTACGGCAAACCTGTTGTTCTAAACTTCTGGGCAAGCTGGTGTCCTCCATGTAAAAGTGAAATGCCTGAATTCAATCAGGCCTATAAAGAGCTGAATGGGGAAATTCAGTTTTTGATGATTAATCAGACGGACGGTGATAGAGAAACCATCGAAACAGGCAGTGAATATGTCAAATCTCAAGGATTCACCTTCCCTGTCTACTATGATACAAACCTCGAAGCAGCATTTGTATATAATGTCACTGCAATCCCAACCACCTTTTTTATTGATAAAGAAGGATATATTATTTCCCAGGTAAAAGGTGCGATGTCAAAAGAAATTCTGATGAGTAACATTGAAAAAATTAAATAATTCAATTCAAAAGAAAAATTTTAATAATATAAAGAGCGGACCCAAGTTTATATAACTTTGGTCCGCTCTTTATATTATTGTTATTGAATTTCAACCTATCAATGATTATATCAGCCATTCTCCTAAAAGAGAGCCCGCAAGAGCAACGGTTGCTTCTGCTGTGGTATTTTGTTTGTCCAGCAAAGGGTTCACTTCCACGAATTCAACACTGACTAATTTGTTCGACATCGCTATCATTTCCAATGCATGATGTGTTTCTCTGTAACCCATGCCCCCTGGTACTTTTGTTCCTGTTCCAGGAGCCACCTCAGGATCTACGGCATCAAGATCGAAACTCACATGTATTCCGTCTGTACCTTCTCCAGCAATTTTGATTGCTTCTTCCATTACCTTTTTTATCCCCATATCATCAATCTCATACATTGTGAAAACCTTAATACCCTGCTCTTTCATCGCTTTTCTTTCGCCCTCGTCCAAATCTCTGCAACCGACATAAACAAGGTTTTCACGTTTCAAAAATACATTCCCACCAATGGAAGTCAAGTCTTCATGGCCCATTCCTGTCAGCACTGCCACAGGCATTCCATGAATATTACCTGATGGCGATGTTTCGGATGTATTTATATCTCCATGGGCGTCAAACCAAATAACCCCCAAATTCTTCTTCTGCTGCAGTACGCCAAATATTGTTCCAATTGCAATGCTGTGATCTCCTCCAAGAACAACTGGAATCATTCCTTCCTCCATAACCGTTGAAACTTCTTTACATAAAAGACGATTAATCCTTAAAACCTCATTTAGATTCTTTAGATTTGAACCTTCAATCGTTTTAGATGCCTTTCGATCAGCAAAAATATCACCTCTGTCTTCCACCTCATATCCTATTGCCTCCAGCCTTTTCACAATACCTGCGATTCTAATGGCTTCAGGTCCCAAATTTGTGCCTCTGGTGCCCGCTCCAAGATCAACGGGAACTCCTATAATTGCTATTTTACTTTTTTCTTTCACGCTCATGCTTTTCTCCCTTCAAAAACAGCAAAACCCAATAATGATGGTTTTGTTTTATCACCAGTTTGATCCTTTTTGGTCATTCGTTAATGTATAAATTTTAATTCTTTTTGGGAGCAAGTCGAAAGAAAGAGGAAAACCTTCTCCTTTTTCCCCGTCTATATCCGTTCCAACTGAATTTGGTGATTCAATGTATAATTTATTTGTTTTAAAATACAATATGTTTTTATTTTGCTTATGGCTTCCCTGCAAGACATCTATTAAGAGAGGCACAAAATCAATAATTGGCATTTCCCTAAATAATATCACATCAAATAGCCCGTCGTTTATTTCTGCATTTGGCGTAATCCTTTTAAACCCCCCTGCAGAACGGCCATTCATTACAAGCATAAAATACATTCTTACTTCTCCGGAAAATTCTTCACTAACAATTTTTATTGGAATTGGTTTTAAATTCGGCACATCTGCGATACCTCTGATATAATATGAAATCACACCTAACGTATTTTTCATATCCGGATCAGTTTTTTGACTGACATCAACCAGCATACCCATGGCTGCAACATTCAAAAAATACTTGCTGTTGACCTTGCCGACATCACTATAAGTAAAACTAGTGCCTAGGGCAATATCTATCATCCTATCAATTTCTAAAGGTAAATCCAAACAATAGGCAAAGTCGTTTGCCGTTCCTGCAGGGAATATCGCAAGAGGCAGATTAATGTTGTTTTGCATCATTGCATTAATGCAAATATTAATTGTCCCATCCCCACCAGCCGCTATGATCTGCCTGTACTCCTTTTGATCAATCGTGCTGAGTACCGCTTCAAGAGCATCAGCTTTGCTGGCTCTAACAGGAATAACCATCAGATTTTTTGCTTGAAATCTTTCAATAATAACATCCAAATTTGTTTTAAAAAGGCCATTTCCGGCATTTGGGTTATAAAACAGCAAGACTTTTTTTCGGTCAGGATTTATGCTCATTTTTCAGAATCCCCCTTATTTCACCAACTAAATATAATGAACCTGCAAAGACAACAACGTCAAATTCATCTGTTAAACTTAATGCCTGATCACATGCGTCTTTTACATTTTTAACCACTTTGCCTGAACCATTATTATCATTAATTATATCACACAATTTCTCAGCAGTCATTTTTCTGATGTTATCTGGCTCTGTTGAAATGAACTCCCTGGCAACACTGCAAAATTGAGATATTATGCCATCCGCATCTTTGTCTTCAAGGATGCCAACAACAAAAAGAATCTTTTTATTGGGGAAATTTTCTTCAATCACCTTTACCAATGCTTCTGCCCCAGCTTTATTGTGAGCGCCATCAATGATGATCCAAGGGTTCGTATTCAAGACCTCAAATCTCCCGGATTGCCTGGCATTTTTTATTCCAGCATATAGCCTGGAACGTTCTACATTGATTTTCTTTGTTTTTCTCAATAATTCAATGGCAATAAGGGCAACCTTGGCATTTTCAATCTGATGCTCTCCTACCATTGTTATTTCTATTTCTGAATAATCCGTACCATAAACATTCATATCAAAATTTGAACCGTTTAAATCTTTGTTTTTTATATTGGTTTTTATTTTCGTTGCATCAAATAATACAGCGTTCATTTCGTACGCTTTCTTAGCAATTACTTTTGCCGCTCCCTGATCTTTGACATTTATTAATACCGGAACACCTTTTTTGATGATTCCTGCTTTCTCAAAGGCAATCTCCTCGAGACTGCTTCCAAGTCTGTCCATATGGTCGTATGAAATCGACGCAATAATTGAAATTAGAGGATTTTCAATGATATTCGTTGAATCTCCCCGTCCTCCTAATCCCACCTCTAACACAACAAAATCTGCCTGTTTTTGCAGGAAAAACAAAAATGCTATGGCTGTGACCACCTCGAATTCAGTAGGAGAATCCAAGCCAAGTTCTACCATTACAGAACACTTTTCTAAAACAGTATCTGTTAATTCTTCAAGTTCATTGTCATTAATATATTCCCCATCGAATTCAATTCTTTCATTAAATATCTGGAGAAAAGGAGAGGTAAAAAGCCCGACATTGTATCCGTTAGCCCTCAGTCCTTCATAAATATATCTGCTGACTGAGCCTTTTCCATTGGTGCCTGCAATGTGAACTATTTTAAGTTTTTTTTCAGGATTACCCAGAAGTTCCATGAGCTTTTGTATTCTTTCAAGTCCGAGAACACTTCCAAACTTTTCAAATTTACATATTTTTTCTATTGCATTCATTTTTTCATCTTTCCCCTTAAAGTTTTTTTGAAACTATATCTAATCTTGAACAAACTTTAATAAGCATGTCCTCATACTTGTATTGCTTTTCCTTTTCTTCATTAATTACTTTTTCTGGTGCTTTCGAAACAAATCCTTTATTATTCAGTTTATCCTTCAATCTAGATACTTCAATCTCTAATTTATTTTTTTCTTTCGTTAATCTTTCAAACTCAGCCTGATAATCTAATAGATCATCCAGAGGCACAAAAACTTCTATCCCGCCAATGACTGATGACATAACTTCCTCCGGTACCTGACCTTTATCTCTGGTAAACAGAATCTCAGTAATATTGGCAAGGCTCTTGATATATCTTTCACCAGCCTTGATCTCCTCCAGTTCCCACCCCTGCGCAAGGATTACTGCCCGAAGCTTTTTACTCGGTGCTGCTTCAACTTCCGCTCTTATGTTACGAATGCTTTTAATTACTTCCATGGCCAATTCCAATTTTTTCACCTCTTCAGGATACTCTGATTCCGAATGATAAATCGGCCAGCTTTCCTTCATTAAGAAACCATAAGGATTGTCAGCACCCTTTTCTCCCTTTGGCAAATAGCTGAATATTTCTTCTGTAATAAAAGGAGTGAACGGATGAAGCATTTTCAGCATATCCTTTAGCACTTTAACAAGTACAGCCCTGACTACAACTTTATCCGCCTCATCATCACCGTAAAGTCTTCCTTTTACAAGTTCAATATACCAGTCACAATATTCATTCCATATAACCTCATAAATTTTTTGGCCTGCAAGGGAAAGCTCAAATTTGTCAAGGTTATTTGTAACATCCCTGACAGCCTCATTTACCCTTGATAGCATCCATTTATCTTCGTCTCTTAATTTAATATTTTCTGTGATGTCTGGCGTTTCTTTAAAATCACCATTCTCCTCCTGAAGATTCATTATTACAAATCTCGAAGCATTCCACAATTTATTGGCAAAGTTTCTCGAAGCCTCCAGCTTTTCGATTTTAAAGCGCATGTCATTACCTGGAGATATTCCAGTCATTAACATAAACCGAAGTGCATCTGCTCCATACTGATCAATCACTTCAAGGGGGTCGATACCATTCCCTAAGGATTTGCTCATCTTACGACCTTCTCCATCTCTAACAAGTCCATGAACATAGACATGCTTAAATGGAGCTTTGCCAGTCATTTCGATTGCAGCGAAAACCATTCTGACAACCCAGAAAAAAATGATATCATATCCTGTCACCAAAACATCTGTAGGATAAAAATATTTATAATCCTCAGTCTCTTCAGGCCAGCCTAATGTTGAAAATGGCCACAATCCTGATGAAAACCAGGTATCCAGTACATCTTCATCCTGCCTGATTTTTGTGCTCCCACATTTTATACAAGTTACTGGTGCTATTGTCTGCACCATCAGTTCGCCGCATTCATCGCAATAATAAGCTGGAATCCGGTGCCCCCACCATAATTGTCTTGAAATACACCAGTCTCTAATGTTTTCTAACCAATGCAGATATATTTTTTCAAATCTTTCTGGAACGTGTTCAACCGTTTTATTTTTTACAGCTTCTATAGCAGGCTTTGCCAGTTCCTCCATCGATACGAACCATTGGTCAGAAAGCATGGATTCAATGATTGTGTGGCATCGGTAGCATTCCCCTGAAGGTATAACTTTTTCCTCTGTTTTCACCAGATATCCCTCTGCTTCTAACTCTGCAACCCAGGCTTTTCTGCATTCAAATCTGTCCATTCCTTCATATTTTCCAGCGAGGCTGTTCATAGTGGCATCATTATTAATACAACATGGTCTTTCCAAATGATGCCTTTCTCCAACTTCAAAGTCATTAGGATCATGGGCAGGAGTAATTTTAACTGCTCCGGTTCCCTTTTCGGGGTCCGGGTATGAATCCTCAATAATGGGGATTTCAAGTCCTACGATTGGAAGTATGACTTTTTTACCAACCATATGCTTATACCTTTCATCTTTTGGATTTACAGCTATTGCCACATCCCCAAACATGGTTTCAGGTCTGCTTGTCGCCACAACAATATCTTCTCCTCCATCAACGCCAGGGTATCTGAAATACCAGTACAAGCCATTTTTATCTTCATGATCCACCTCTGCATCTGAAATTGATGTTCCACAAACAGGGCACCAGTTTATCAGTCTGTTTCCTCTATAAATCAGGCCTTTATTATATAACTGTACAAAGGTTTCAATAACAGCTTTGTTGCAGCCTTCATCCATTGTAAAACGTTCCCGGTCCCAGTCACATGAATTGCCAAGTTTTCTGACCTGATCCGTGATCTTGCCGCCATATAGTTCCTTCCATTGCCAGGCTCTCTTCAAAAATTCTTCTCTTCCCAAATCTTCTTTTGTAAGACCTTCCTCTTCTCTTATTTTATCAACAACCTTCACCTCTGTCGCAATGCTTGCGTGATCACTGCCAGGAAGCCATAGGGCACTAAAGCCCTGCATTCTTTTCCATCTTATGAGCACATCCTGAAGTGTCTGATCCAATGCGTGTCCCATATGAAGCTGCCCGGTAATGTTTGGTGGCGGCATCATAATTGTAAATGGTTTTTTATCAGGATCCACTTTTGCCTTAAATGCACCTTTACTTTCCCAGTCAGCATAAATTCTATCTTCAAAATCCTTAGGGTTATAGGTCTTTGCTAAGTTTTTTTCCATTGTATTCTCCTTTGTTCTCTTTTTTGCATAAAAAAAAATCCTAAAAAGCATCAATTGCTTTAAAGGACGAAATGTTCCGCGGTACCACCTTTTTTCTACCCTGAAGTAGCTCTCATTTACCAGTAGCTCAAAAGTAACCTTCGAAAAACGTTTCCCCAGAAATCTTGCAGCCAATGGATTTCACTCTCTGTCAGGGACTTTCTTTCTACTCCTCTTTATCATAGCCAAATATTAAATTAATTTTCCACTTAAAATTATTCTATATGATTTCTAGGATTTGTCAAGTAAATATGCTGTTACCACACTAAGTCTGTCCATTTCTTTTTTTCCAAATCCAAACCCAACTTTCAGACGGTTTGCAGGAATTTTTTCTATATAAACAGCACCAAGACCTTTTAGTATTCCAAGTCCTGAAGGTGTTACCATTTCATTATTTTCTTTTTCCTGAACAAATTTAATACCGCTGTTTTTCAGCAATTCCTTTACTGCTGGCACTGGAATCGGGATTAGGCCATGACTGCATTCAACAAATCC
>JAENWI010000102.1 GCA_016650115.1 Peptostreptococcaceae bacterium
ATACCATAATTTGTCTGCTTTGTCATAATATGAAGCATTACTTATAAAACACTATGAAGAAATAATCAACGCAATGCCTGAAGCATTTGTAATTATCAGAAAAAAAGATGGAGGCATAATCAAAGTAAATCAAAAGTTTCTTAGTATATCGGGGTTTGACAGGGAAGAAACAATTGGCAAAACCATAGCTGATTTAAATTTTATTAAAGAAGAGCGTCTGAAGCATGGCACTGCGCATGATTGGTGTCAACATGGACATCACGGGGCAGAAACTAAGCGAAGCCAAAATCTCAGAGCTCAATGATGAACTCAAACAGAGAGCTGTCCTACTGGAAGTCGTACACAATAAGTTAATAAAATCAACAAATTATCTAGAAAATCTTATTAATTATGCAAATGCACCTATTATTGTATGGGATATTGAACAAAACATTACAAAGTTTAACAGCGCATTTGGGGAATTGATAGGAAGAGAAGAAAATGAAGTTTTAGGAAAGTCAATTGAAATACTTTTCCCTCCAAAGAAATTAACCAATACAATGCAACTGATTTAAACAACAAAGACTGGAAACCGCCTGAAAAACATAGAAATCGAGCTAATTTGGCTAGGTGGAAAAGTTTTAGATGTAATATGGAATACTGCAACCATATATAATCCAGAAGGTACATACCCAATCTCTGTAATTGCGCAGGGGCAGGACGTTACAAAAATTAAAAATAAAGAAAAGGAATTAAAAAGAAAACAAACTGAACTGGAAGAACCTAAAATTGTTGCAGATGGAGCCAACGCTGCAAAAAGTGAATTTTTAGCTAATATGACTCATGAAATTCGTACTCCTCTAAATGCAATTGTGGGATTTTCAGAATTAGTTTTAAAAACTGATTTAGATGATAAACAAAGTAACTATTTAAGCAAAATTATTTCATCCTCAAAGATATTACTTAGTATAATAAGCGATATTTTAGATTTTTCAAAAATTGAAGCGGGAAAGATGGAACTTGAATCCATTCCTTTCAACCTTAGAAACCTTATAGAAAATGTTCTGAGTCGGGTTGAACCTTTATTTAATAAAAAAGGATTGTACTTGAACGCATACTTTGAACAAGGTGTACCTTTAAATGTGATTGATGACTCACTAAAATTAGGACAGGTACTGGGAAACCTAATAAGCAATGCTATTAAATTTACAAAGAAAGGTGGAATCAAACTCAACATAAAATTGACACAAGAAAGTGGAGACACCGTGTCGCTTCAATTTTCGCTATGACGGCAAATGCCATGCAAGGAGAAAGAGAAAAGTGCATACAAGCAGGTATGAACGACTATTTAACCAAGCCAATCGACCAAGAAAAGCTGTTTAATCTAATTTCTCATTGGGTTAAAAGTGAAGATTCTGAGTTTTTAGGCTTTAATATGCAAGAGGGTCTTGAACTTGCTGGAGTGGATCAAAAATTCTATTATGAGATGCTTACAAAATTTTATAAATATCACAAAAATGCGGTGAAAGAAATAAGGCAAGCCCTAAAACAGAACGACACTAAATCAGCCGAAATACTGACACATACAATAAAGGGTTCATCTGGAAATTTAGGAATGAATGAAGTATTTGAAGCAGCGACTATCTTGAATGATGAAATTCGAAGTGAAAAACTTGATAATGTTGAAATATTATTAGAAAAATTCGGAGACTGTAGATTTACCTGGATTGGAGAAAATACTAGGCAGACCAGGAGAATACTATATATGCAGAAAAGGTTACAATAATAAAAGATTGCCTAGATCTGTATGACTTCGAAGGGGCACAAAGCGAGTTTATAAAGAGGCTTACTCTCATGAAAAAACAATTGAAATTATTATGGAAGATGAGAAAGAACATTTTGATCCACTTATTGTTAAAGCATTTTACATGTTCCTGGTGCACAACCGACACACACAGAAATAGTTTGCTTACTTGAAAAAAGAAAATAATGAAATGAGGCTCCTGGAAAGCGGATACTGCTCCCAGAAGCCTTTAACATATTTTTCATATAGGGATCAAATTTACTTACAGTTAATAAAATATTGAGGAGATATGTTTGACCGCCAGTTAATCATTGAAATGAGTCAGTAGCGGAATCATTTGTGATTTTGCCAACTTTTCAATTAGCGTATTAGGACATTCGTCATTTTGTTCTAATGGGAAAGGGAACCCCAATTCTTTATATTTAGGGATACAAGTCTTCTTAAAAGGTAAAAACTCAAATTTTTCCAGATTTTTATAACCTTTTGCAATTTTAACGATTGCGTTTATTGATGAAGCTGTGTCAGTAATTCCAGGTATAATTAAATGTCTAATCCATAAAGGAATTTTTTCTTTTTCAGTTAGTTCAATAAAATTCAAAACTCGCCCTATATCTGCTTTGCAATTTTTTGAATACTCTTCCTGGCTTGAAAATTTCAAGTCACATATAACTAAATTTGTATATTTCAAAACTTCTTTAGCGCCATTTAAATCTCCAATTCCAGAAGTGTCAAGAGCAGTATGTATGCCTGACTTTTGAAGCTTTGAAAAAAGTTCTGCAATAAATTCCCATTGTAATAATGGTTCACCACCCGATATCGTAACGCCGCCATTATTGCAGATATAATTTTGATATCGCATAATCCTTGCATAAATATCGTCTAAATCATATTTGTCACCATCTAAAGACCAGGTTTCAGGATTGTGACAATTTATACACCTTAACGGGCACCCTTGCATAAAGATGACATATCTAAGCCCTGGCCCATCCAAAGTTCCCAGGCTTTGAAAAGAATTTATTACACCTTTCATTATATTGACTCATGGAAGGTGCGGGACATAATTTCAGCTTGTTGGGTTTTGGATAATTTATGAAAATTGACAGCATATCCAGAAACCCGTATTGTAAGGTTAGGGTATTTTTCTGGATGAGCGATAGCTTCTATTAAGGTTTCTTTGTTTAAAACGTTTATATTTATATGGTGAGCTTTGCTATTGAAATAACCATTTAAAATTGTAACAAGGTTTTTGTATCGTTCTTCAAGAGTATGCCCCAAAGCGTCAGGCACAATAGTAAAGGTATTTGAGATGCCATCCTTACAAATGTCATATGTGAGTTTTGCAACCGAGTTTAAAGAAGCCAATGCACCATTTTTTTCTCGATTATGCATTGGATTAGCACCCGGTGCAAAAGGAGCTCCTGCTTTTCTACCGTCGGGAGTTGCACCAGTTTTTTTGCCATATACAACGTTTGAAGTAATAGTAAGAATAGATAATGTATGTTCTGCATCCCGATAAGTTCTATGTTTTTTGAGTTCATTTATAAATAAGGTTACTTGTTCTTTTGCAATACTGTCGACATTGTCATCATCGTTCCCAAAGGCAGGGTATTCTCCAATAGTTTCAAAATCGTAAATTAAGCCATTTCCATCGCGAAGTACTTTAACTTTTGCATATTTTATAGCAGAAAGAGAATCAGACAATACAGACATTCCTGCCACACCGAAGGCCATAAATCTATGTACAACTGTATCATGCAGCGCCATTTGAGTTTTTTCGTAGGCGTATTTATCGTGCATATAGTGAATAATATTCATGGCATTAACGTATGTTTTTGCCAGCCATTCTCTATAGAATAACATACATTCTAAAACCTTTTCATATTCAAGATATTCTCCAGCGTATGGAGCTTTTTTAGGAGCCACTTGAGTGCCACTCATTTCATCACGACCACCATTAAGACTTAATAATAATAGCTTTGCCAGATTTGCTCTTGCTCCAAAAAATTGCATATCTTTACCTACACGCATTGCAGATACACAGCAGGCTATAGCATAATCATCACCAAATTCTGGCCTCATAATATCATCATTTTCATATTGAAGGGCTGCCGTATCGTAAGACACCTTTGCGACATATCTTTTGAATTTTTCTGGAAGTGAATCAGCCCATAGTATTGTCAAATTCGGTTCTGCTGATGTACCCAGTGTATACAACGTATGGAGCATTCTAAAAGAACTTTTTGTAATTAAGGTATTTCCATTTTCACTCATTCCACCGATAGCTTCTGTAATCCAAAGCGGATCACCAGCAAAAAGTTCGTTATATTCCTGGGTTCTAAGATGCCTGGCCATTCTTAATTTAATAACAAAATCATCAAAAAGCTCTTGGGCACTTTTTTCGTTCAAAATACCTTTTTTTATATCCCTCTCAATATAAATATCCAGGAAAGTGCTTACACGACCAAGACTCATAGCCGCGCCGTTCTGTTCTTTAATAGCTCCTAAGTATGCAAAGTAAAGCCATTGTATTGCTTCTTTTGCATTTTGAGCAGGATTTGATATATCATACCCATATATTTTAGCCATTTTTTTTAATTTACCTAAGAAGGCAATTTGCTGGTACAGTTCCTCCAGCTGCCTAATGTTTTCGACGTTCATTTCTTGATTGCCTAGCATGGTTTTGTCATTAGTTTTATTTTTAATTAATACATCTATACCATAGAGTGCAACTCTTCTATAATCGCCGATAATTCTTCCTCTGCCATAAGCATCAGGAAGGCCAGTTATTATTCCACAATTACGTGCAGCTTTGATTTCATCACTATATACTCTAAATACACCATCATTATGTGTAGTTCTGTATTGGAATTCATTCTTGACTTTATCAGAAAGCTTATAACCATAAGCTTCACAGGCCTTTTGCGTCATATTTAGGCCACCAAAAGGATTCACCCCTCGTTTTAATGGTTTATCAGTTTGTATACCAACGATGATTTCAAGATTCTTATCAAGATATCCAGAAGTATAATTGGTTAATGAACTCACAGTGTCGGTATCAATATCAAGAACACCTCCAGATTTTTGCTCTTGATCTAAAAGTTCATCAAGCTTTCCTACTAATTTTTTTGTACGCTCCGTAGCATCTTCTAGGAATTCTTCGTTGCCTGAATAAGGAGTGTGATTTGTTTGAATGAAGTCTCTAACATTAATTTCTTTTTTCCAATTAACCCCATTAAAATTTTCCCATGCATCATAATTCATATTATTTCTCCTTTAGCCCATAATAAAACATTTGTTATTAATTGGCTCTTTTGATATTAATAAAATCGCAAATGGATTTCTAGAAATAAAAAAAGAGCAATATTTGTATAACAAACATTGCCCAGACGGTCGGCTAAACTAAATGCTTCATTCCCCTGTGGTTGCCCACATTTATCCGTCAGTAATGAAGATTTCTATTAATAATGTCTTAATTGTATTAGAAGAAACGACAATTGTCAACCTGTATAATATAAGAAGAATGAAATTTTATTGTAAAGCCGCAGCAAATTTACAATGTATCACATATGGTTTGTATGGTGCTAGTATAAAAGTGTAGACACGGAAAGTTTAACAAGCTAAAATTTAAGATTTTGTAAAGAAAAATTCAGCAGAAGCAATAATCGTTTAAGAAATAGACTAGTACGATTTTATGCAAACAATTTACTGAATCACCGTATTATTTAGAAATAGGTAATGTGGTGATTCTATTTTAAAAATGAATGATACAAAAAATAATTGAGGGCCGAGGACAAAATGTTTGTCACTCGACCCTTGTTTGTAATATTAAAGATCTTGTCCTAAATTGTTCTATTTTTTATCTGTCTTTTCATCTATGATGTCATTTATACTTTCTACGATGTCTTTTTTTGTTTTAATCCCTCTTTCCTTGAGATCCGATTTTGAAGACTGAATTTTACCTTTCAATTCCATCTCTTCGTTTCCTGTAATTTTTCCATCTGCCTTCTTCACCTCTCCTAGGACCTTATCTTTAGCATTGTTAAGTTTATACTTTGAATCTGACATAATTAAAATCTCCTTTCAATCAG
>JAENWI010000011.1 GCA_016650115.1 Peptostreptococcaceae bacterium
AAACATCCCAGAGTGCCTATATATTCTTTAGTAACGTAGCCCTTATCTCAGGGCTTAGGCTAATCAATCGGGCTTACAGAGGACTATGTCCCGTGCAAGCCCCGTCTATAGCGACAAAGTCGTTTAGGCGGGGTAATTGACAAAATACCTACTTTAAACCGGCTTTTAAAAAGCCATCAAGTGAGTTAACGGGAAATTCTCTAATTTCCGAAGAACCAATTTTTGTTGGTAAAATCAAATTGATGTTTGATCCTCCTCTTTTCTTGTCACTCAAAATTACCGGCAAGAGTTCTTCGGAGGTAAAGGATGTTTCTGTAATAAAGCCATGTTTCTTGAGGATATCAATGATTAATGACAGACTTTGAAGATCAGTGTATCCGAAATTATGGGAAGCCTTCGTGATAAGAGCAATTCCTGTTGCCACTGCATGCCCGTGAGAAATTTTATAATTGCTGCATTTCTCAATGGCGTGCCCAATAGTATGGCCAAGATTCAAGAGTTGTCTAACACCCTTATCACGTTCGTCCTCCATTACTAAGGTCGCCTTAAGCTTAATGCAGGAGTAAACGATATCCTCCAGCTTGTCATAAGATGCTGTTATCGGCGCATCTGTATATATTTTTTCAAATAGATTTTTATTTAAAATTATACCATATTTAATCGCTTCCGCTACACCATCCAGAAAAATTTCAGCACTCAAAGTTTTAAATGTAGCTGTATCGCAAAAAACTAGACTTGGCTGCCAGAAAGTGCCTGCCAGGTTTTTGCCCTGGCTTAAATTTATTCCGGTTTTCCCGCCGACGGATGAGTCAACTGCTGCAAGTAATGTGGTTGGAACCTGAATAAACTTTATCCCACGAAGATACGTGGAAGCGGTAAACCCTGCCAGATCTCCTGCGACGCCTCCCCCTAAACCGATAATGCCATCTGTTCGGGAAAACTTATTTTCAGCAAGAAATTCCAGACACCTGCCATAGGTATCGAGGGATTTGGAAGCCTCGCCAGTGGGAAATGAATATCTGTAGACATCGAAGCCGGAATTGCTCAAAATATCAAAAACTGAATCTCCATATAAAAGATTCACAGTATCGTCGGTAATAATGCAAAGCTTACAGGGTGCAAAGATTTCAAGGGTATAAGCTCCCAATTCGCCTAAAATATTTTTACCGATAAGAACGTCATATCTCTCATTTGTGTTGATACTTATTTTTTTCATTGAAAACCCTTTCTTCCTTAGTATTTTAAATAGTTAGTTAAGTAATATTATCTACATTATATCAAAGATATACGAGAAGAGGAATAATATGAAAAAGAAAAATTACCTGGCAGTTTTGAATTCTAAATAGAATCGCCGTCAATCTTAATCTTCAGATCTGATCCTTCTTTCAAAAGTGCTTTTAAAGCAGGCTCATCACTTGACTCTAAAGCCTTTTGGTAAAGAGTTAAACTTTCAATCAAACCTCTTATTTCTGACACCAAAAACCTTTTGTTGTCGATGAACAGTTCGCTCCACATATTTTCATTTAGTTTTGCCACTCTTGTCAAATCCACATAGCTCCCTGCGGAAAACCCTTCATGAAGCATGGCGGTGGGGCTCTTCACATAAGCATTAGAAACAACGTGTGCAAGTTGAGAAGTAAATGCAATTACCTCATCATGCTCGGCCGGTGTTGCTATTTGAGTATTTGTAAAACCGATGGAAACAGAAAGCTTTTTAATCAGTTCGACTTTTTCAATTGGCGTTCCCTTCAATGGAGTGATAACCATTGATGCCTTATCAAATAAAGCCTTTTCGGAATAATTAAAACCCGAATGTGTTGTTCCAGCCATCGGATGAGCCCCCATGAAGCAAAACCCGTTTTTCTTTGCAATAGGCTCTAAGGCATTACAAATATAAGATTTTACACCACAGGTATCCATAACGACAGCATCTTTATTGAATAGATGACTATGATCCGTGATGTACTGTATAGTATCCTTAGGATAAAGTGCAACAATAACCACCTGGCAATCTTGAAGATGTTCCTCTACCAGAGGAACATCAATTGCATTGAGTAAAAGAGCTTTATGGACAACGGTGGGATCAATGTCATGTCCTAAAACATAATGCTCTGTATTTTCTTTTATCGCTTTGGCGATTGAACCGCCAATGAGTCCTAAACCAATAATTCCTATTTTCATTTCGGGTACCCCTTAATTATTCGTTTTATAAGCAAATGGCCTGATGGCTTCAATTGCTTTAACTAATTCTGTAAATGCTTCCGGTTTTAAGGATTGAGGCCCGTCAGACATAGCATGCTCTGGATCGTTATGAACCTCTATCATCAGCCCATCAGCGCCTGCGGCAACAGCGGCGAGGGACATAGGAGCAACAAGTTTGTATAGCCCTGTTCCATGGCTTGGATCTACTATTACAGGCAAATGGGTCAAGGATTTCAGCAGTGGAACCGCAGATAAATCCAAAGTATTTCTTGTCGCGGTTTCAAAGGTCCTTATGCCTCTTTCACAAAGAATGACTTTAGAATTACCTCCTGAAAGAATATATTCTGCACTCATTAAAAGTTCTTCTAAGGTACTTGATAATCCTCTTTTAAGAAGAATTGGCTTATCCATTCTTCCGAGTTCTTTGAGTAACTCGAAATTTTGCATATTCCTTGCGCCCACCTGAATAATATCAACTTCTTCAAACAAAGGCAGCTGAGAAATATCCATCACTTCCGTAACAATTGGAAGACCAGTTTGAGCCTTCGCTTCCAAAAGCAGACTGATTCCCTCACCACGCATACCCTGGAAAGAATAAGGGGAAGACCTTGGCTTAAAAGCCCCACCTCTAAGGATGTTTGCTCCGGCATTTTTCACTTGATTTGCCACGAGACAGATTTGTTCTTTTGATTCAACGGAGCAGGGACCTCCCATGATTTGAAAATGACCACCGCCAATTTTATGCCCGCCGATATCTATGATTGTATCAGCAGGATGGAACTTGCGGTTTGCATTTTTATAAGGTTCTGTGATTCTTTTTACCGTTTCGACAATGTCAAGTGCTCGGATTAAATCCATATCAACAGAAGATGTGTCGCCGATCAACCCCATGATGGTTGTGCTTTCGCCTTTGCTCTCGTGGATATGCAAACCCATACTCAGCAGCCAGCTTCTAAGATTTTCGAGTTGTCTTTGTTCCGGGTTGTTTTTTAAAATAATTATCATATCAATACCTCTTTCTGATAGATATAAGGACCAGTTATGCTGATCATTATTAAACAAAAAAGCTTCACAAGTGAATTTCACCTGTGAAGCCATACTCTTTATTTTTCGAAATTTCCAACTGGAAATTTTATGAGAGCGCTTTTGCAGCAGCGAAATTCAAACCAAACCCACCTGTAAAATAGTAAGTGTAGTTAAAATAATAATAAGCTGCATTTTTTGCGATCTTTAACATTTCAATTCTCCTTAGAAACATCTCGTTTGAATTATTATAACATAATATAATTTAATTGCAACTAAAAACCAAACAAAACAAACAAGTGGGTTAACCCATGAAACTGGAACCTTTCTGTACGGCAATAAGACCAGTTCGGGCGACTTCCAAAATGCTGTAAGGTCTAAGCATGTTTTGAAATAGCTCGACTCGGGCTGGTGTGTCAGCAAGCTCAACAGTTACTGTAGTAGATGAAATATCCTCAATCTTGGCATTCATAATATCGCAAAGGTCTTTTATTTCACCTCTTGTTTTTGAACTGGCATTCAGTTTAATGATGATTAACTCTTTACCAACAACATTCTCTTCTTTAATTTCTCTGACTTTAATAACGCAGACAAGTTTGTTCAGTTGCTTTTCCACCTGATCTACAGCACTGTTACCCCCATCAACAATCATCGTTATTCGGGAAATACTTTCATCATCAGTAACACCTACAGCAAGACTTTCAATGTTAAAAGCTCTTCTTGCAAAAAGTCCTGTAATTTTATTAAGAACACCTGCCTGGTTTTCTACTAAAACAGATAGTACGTGTTTCATATCAAATCACCTCATCCATTGTCTTTGTACCTTCATCTGGAGATACTATACATTCAAGAAGAAACGGTCCTTTGTGTTTCAGCATTTCATCTATTGCTCCGGCCATGTCTTCATCGGCGATAATGCATCTGCTTTTTACGCCAAAGGCACTTGCCAGTATTTGAAAATCCGGATTAGCAGGAAGAGTAACACAAAAGTTTTTATAGCATTCTATTCTTTGAAGCTCACAAACCATACCAAGAGTATGATTGTTCACCAGTATAATTTTTAAATCCAGACAGTTTTCAGCCATGGTTGAAAGTTCATTAAACATCATTTGAAAGCTTCCGTCGCCGCATATAACAAGAGTTTGCCTGTCAGGGTTAGCGATTTTCGCACCGATTGCGGCAGGAAGGGAGTAACCCATTGTACCCAAACCACCGGTTGTCAAAAAACGACCATTTTGGATGTTTAGATATCTGGCAGCCCAGATTTGATTCTGGCCGACATCAGCCACTACAATGGCATCTTCTTGAATTTGAAGACCAAGTTCTCTCATAAGCCGTTTTGGGCCAATGGTGTTTTGCCTTGCTGAAGCTATTTTGGATTTTTCTGTCAATGCTGCCGAGCATAATATCTCCAGCCAGGGTTTGCAGTCAGCCTTTGGTTTTTCTTCAAGAAGCTTTGCAAGCACCAGTTTAATGTCTCCAACAAGAGGAATTGTAGTTGAAACGTTTTTGCCGATTTCTGCGGGATCTATGTCTATATGGATGGTTTTAGCTTTTTTGGCTACATTCCATGAGGAGGTAAAAGCTCTGTCGCCAACTCTTGCACCAATAATAACAATAAGATCGGTTTCGTTTAAAGCCTTATTGGCGGTTATGTGCCCAAAAGACCCTATCATGCCTAAATTCATGGGATGCGCAGAAGGAAGTGCGCCCACCCCCATCATAGTTGTTACAACAGGCACGCCAGCCTCCTCTGAAAGCCTTATGGCTAAATCTCTTGCATCAGCACTGAAAACACCTCCGCCAAGACAAAGAAGGGGCCTTTCAGCGTCGGATATCGTTTCTGCAACCTTTTTTATCTGCTTTGCATTTCCTTCAGTTGTAGGTTTGTAACCCCTTAAATTTACAGTTTCGGGGTATGTAAAATTCAGCATATGCTTTTGAATATCTACAGGAACATCTATTAATACAGGTCCGGGTCTTCCGCTTTGAGCTATGTAAAAAGCCTCCTTAAATATTCTTGGAATATCATTGGCATCTTTAATTAAGTAACTATGTTTAATAAAAGGAGCAACAGCGCCAGTTGTATCTATTTCCTGAAAAACATCTCTTCCCAGCAGATTGCTGTTTACCTGGCCGGTTATGGCAACCATAGGAATACTATCCATATAAGCTGTTGCAATCGCTGTGAACAAATTAGAAGCACCGGGACCTGAGGTAACAAGGCAAACCCCAACCTTTCCGGTTGTTCTTGAATAGCCTGAAGCCATATGCCCTGCATTTTGCTCCTGACGTACTAAGATATGTTTAATTGTATCAACATTGGATAGTTCTTCATAAAAGTGATGGATGGCAGCACCAGGGTATCCGAATATTGTGGTAACTCCTTCTGCTTCTAGACAACGTCTCATTGCCTCTGCGCCTGTAATCATATAATAACCCCCTCGTAGTTAAATATTGTTTAAGTGATTTCTTTTAAAATTAAATCGCCGGCTTCTTTTGTCCCAATAGGTTTACTACCGGGACTCATAATGTCTGGTGTTCTGTATCCTTTTGCAAGAATGGCTTTTACGGCCTTCTCGACCGCTTCGGCTTCTATCGTAAGCCCAAAAGTATATTTCAGCATCATTGCCGCTGAAAGAATGGTTGCCATTGGATTAGCTTTATTCAGACCTGCAATGTCAGGAGCAGAGCCGTGAATTGGTTCGTACATCCCAAAGTTGCCTTGAGCAAGACTTGCGGAAGGAAGCATTCCGATTGATCCGGTAATCATACTGGCCTCATCAGAAAGTATATCACCAAAAATATTGCTTGTTACAATGACATCAAACTGTTTCGGGTTTCTGACCAGCTGCATGGCAGCATTGTCAACATACATATGTTCCAAAGTGACTTCAGGATAATCCTTAGACACTTCATTGACGACCCTTCTCCATAGTCTTGAACTTTCCAGTACGTTTGCCTTGTCCACACTGCATAGCTTTCGGCTTCTTTTCATTGCCATATCAAATGCTACAACCGCTATTCTTCGGACCTCTTCTTCGGCATATTGTTCAACATCGTATGCGGCAAGACCCATATCTGTTTGCTTAAAACCTTTTTCCCCAAAATATATGCCACCTGTTAATTCTCTTACAACAACGAGATCCATTCCACCTTCTACAATTTCCTGTTTTAAGGGGCAGGCTTCTGCCAGTTCTTCAAAAAGAATTGCTGGTCTGATATTCGCAAATAAACCAAGTTCTTTACGTAGCCCTAGCAGTGCTCTCTCTGGTCTTTGGTCACCTGGGAGGACATCCCATTTCCAGCCGCCTACAGCACCAAGAAGAACTGCATCACTTGATTTGCACACTGCGATGGTTTCTTTTGGTAGACATTCTCCGGCAACATCGATTGCAGCGCCTCCGGCAAGGACTGTTTCGTATTCAAAATGATGGTTATAAACCTGACCTATTTTATCTAAAACTCTAACCGCCTGTTGCACAACATCTGGACCAATGCCATCTCCCGGAACAAGTGCTAACTTAATATTCATATTTGTTTCTCCTTGCTTTCTTCTTATTTAATTGAACTAAGTAGTCCGCCCTTATCCATAATGCCTTTAATAAAATCAGGAAATGGCAAAGCCTGATAGCGCTCATTTTTTGTAATGTTGTTTATTATACCACTATCAAAGTTGATTGAAACTTCATCCCCGGCTTTTATTTTTTCACTTGCTTCCGAGCACTCCAGTATTGGCAACCCAATGTTTATTGAATTTCGATAAAAAATGCGAGCAAAGGTTTTAGCGATGACACAGTCTATCCCAGCTTCTTTAATGGCAATAGGAGCATGCTCTCTTGAAGAGCCGCAGCCAAAGTTAAAACCAGCCACCATGATATCCCCTTGTTTCACATTTTTAATAAAATCTGCATCGATGTCTTCCATACAGTGAGCAGCAAGTTCTTTGTGATTGGATGTGTTTAAATGTCTTGCAGGAATAATAACGTCAGTATCTACATTATCTCCGTATTTATGTATAAAGCCTTTTACTTCCATTAGTTTACCTCCTCTGGTCCACTGAGTTTGCCTGAAATAGCAGATGCCGCCGCAACAGCGGGACTTGCCAGGTAAACTTCAGATTTTACATGCCCCATTCTTCCTACGAAATTTCTATTTGTTGTCGCTACGCAGCGTTCTCCAGCTGCAAGTATTCCCATATGACCGCCTAAGCATGGCCCGCAGGTTGGCGTTGAAACAACGCAACCGGCATCAATGAAAATTTCCAAGTAGCCAAGTTGGATGCACTCCTTGTATATTTGTTGCGTTGCAGGAATGATAATTGCCCTGACATCTCGATGAACTGTTTTGCCCTTCAGAATTTCGGCTGCAATAGCCATATCTGAAAGTCTTCCATTTGTACAGGAGCCTATAACAACCTGCTGGATGGGAATATCGCCTACCTCATCTATGGTTCTGGTGTTGTCAGGCAGATGGGGAAAAGAGACAGTGGGCTTGATTTTGCTCAAATCAATGTCAATGGTCCTGATGTAAACAGCATCTTCATCTGGAGCGTATATTTTGTAAGGCCGATGGACTCTTTCGTCCAGGTATGTTTTTGTGATTTCATCTACCATAAATATCCCGTTTTTTGCGCCGGCTTCAATAGCCATGTTTGCCATACATAACCGATCGTCGATTGACAGGTTGATTAGGCCTTGTCCCATAAATTCCATAGATTGGTAAAGTGCGCCATCAACGCCAGTTATTCCAATAATATGCAGGATGACATCCTTACCGCTTACATTTTTGGAAAGCTTACCGGTAATGTTGAATTTGATGGCCTCCGGAACCTTAAACCAGGCTTCCCCGGTTGCCATTCCTGCAGCCATATCGGTGCTTCCGACACCTGTCGAAAAGGCTCCGAGTGCGCCATATGTACAAGTGTGAGAGTCAGCTCCTATGATGCAGTCACCGGCAGCCACAATCCCTTTTTCAGGGAGAAGGGCATGTTCAATTCCCATTGCGCCAACATCATAGAAGTTATCTAAATTAAAATGTCTTGCAAAGGTACGGCATTGCACACACTGTTCTGCGGCCTTAATGTCCTTGTTCGGTGTGAAATGGTCCATTACCATAGAGATTTTACTTTTATCAAAGATCTCGCTGAATCCAGCCTTTTCAAATTCATTTATTGCAACAGGAGAGGTAATATCATTACCAAGCACCATATCTAATTTGGCGCGTATAAGCTGGCCGGCGACCACCTGTTCAAGCCCGGCATGTGCGGCCAGTATTTTTTGTGTCATTGTCATTCCCATATTTCTGATCTCCTTATTTTTCTATAAATGGTGCGACTTTATTCATTCTGTTTATTGCACAAACAAGCGCATTTACTGAGGCATATATAATGTCCTTATGCGTTCCGACTCCCCAGTATACACGTCCGGTTCCGTCTGCTATGGCAACATAGGCAACCGCAGTTGAATCGGATTCGGTTTCTAGAGCATGTTCGGTATATGTAACGAAAGTGTATTCCATATTATACGGACCTTTCATCAAGGCCTTTCTGGTTGCATCAAGTCTCCCATTGCCATGGCCTTCAAGCTTAAATATGTGCCCATCAATATTTGCTACGACTATTGTGTTAAAGCTTACATTCTTGCTGCTTGTACTAGTAGGATCTTTTTGGAATGATATATCTGTAATATCAATTGGTTTGAAGCAGTTAATGTATTCCTGACTGAAAATTTTAAACACTTCAACAGGCGCTAGTTCTTTATGTGTTTTATCAGAAACATCTTTAATAAAGTAGCCAACTTCTTCTCTCATAGCCTTTGGAATAGCATAGCCGTAACTATTTTCAAGGATGTAGGAAATTCCTCCCTTGCCTGACTGACTGTTAATTCTAATAACATCAGCTTCGTATACCCTGCCGACATCATGAGGATCAATGGGAAGGTATGGGACACTCCATGTACTTAAGCCCATGTCTTCATGCCACTTCATTCCTTTTGCAATGGCATCCTGATGAGAACCGGAAAAAGCCGCAAAAACCAGACTGCCGCCATAAGGCTGACGAGGATGAACGGTAAGATTTGTAAATCTCTCATAAGTTTCCACAATATTTGGCATATCGGAAAAATCTAACCCTGTAGCAAGGCCATGGCAGAACATATTCATGGCAACGGTTATAATATCAACATTGCCTGTTCGTTCCCCATTTCCAAAAAGTGTGCCTTCTACACGATCTGCACCGGCAAGAAGACCAAGTTCGGCGTCAGCGACAGCTGTTCCCCGATCGTTATGGGGATGCAGGGAAAGGATAATATTTTCCCTGTCGTGCAGATTGTCGTTCATATATTCAATTTGAGTAGCATATACATGAGGCATAGACATCGCTACAGTGGCAGGCAGGTTAATAATAACCTTTTTATCTGCAGTAGGTTTCCAGATATCAACAACCTCATTACAAATGCTTAATGCAAATTCCATTTCCGTCCCTGTAAAACTTTCTGGTGAATACTCAAATCTGAAATTTGTTTCAGGCATAAGCGCCGCATATTTATTAAATAAAGTGGCGCCTTCTTTCGCAATTTCTGAAATTTCGTCTTTACTCATTTTAAAAACCTGTTCTCTTTGAGCAAGTGAAGTGGAGTTGTATAAATGAACAATAGCTTTTTTTATGCCTCTTAAGGATTCAAAGGTTTTTTCTATTATATGTTCTCTGGATTGAGTTAATACTTGTACTGTAACGTCGTCAGGAATTAAGTCTTTTTCAATCAAAGTTCGAAGCAAATCATATTCGGTGTCTGAAGCGGCGGGAAATCCTACTTCAATTTCTTTAAAGCCCAAACTTACAAGAAACTGAAAGAACTCCAGTTTTTCTTCTAAATTCATAGGAGTGATAAGCGCCTGATTGCCATCTCTCAGATCAACGCTGCACCAGATTGGTGCCTTTTCAACATGGTCTCTTGTGACCCATTTTGCTGTTGGGTTGGGTGGCATAAAATAGCCAACCTTGTATTTGCTGTGATTTTTCATAATTTTGCCCTTTCCTATAAAAAAATAAGCCGCCGTCAATTGTGTTTTTTGCACAAGAGACGAAGGCTTAATAAAAACTTCCGCGGTACCACTCTTATTGGTATTAAAAAATACCCACTCATTTTAACTTGCTCCAGGGTGAGATGCCTATAAGTTGTATATAATCTTTCACCAGACGATTACTCTCTGAAATACAATAATATAACTTATTCCTATCATAGCAATTCATATTCTAATAATGTATAATACCAATATAAAACACAGAATTGCAGTTGTCAAGAGAAAACTGTAGAAATATACTAATAAATTATATTTTTTTTGTGAATACGCACAAAAAAGATTGACTTCTTTAGTTAAAAGGATATAATAATAAAGTAAATTGGCTATAGTTTTAAAGGATTTGAGCAATAATAAAGAGGAAGATAAGATTATGAAGATGACGGGCGCAGAAATGGTTTCAGAACTTTTATTAGAGCAGGGAGTGGATACAGTATTTGGATATCCTGGCGGAACCGCTTTAAATCTATATGATGCATTATATGAATACCAGGGGAAAATCAGGCATATTCTTACAGCGCATGAGCAAGGCGCCGCACACGCTGCGGACGGATATGCGAGGGCGACTGGAAAAGTTGGGGTTGTCATGGCAACCAGCGGACCCGGTGCGTGCAACTTGGTGACAGGCATTGCCACTGCATTTATGGACAGTATCCCTATGGTTGCAATCACCGCAAATGTAGCAGACGAGCTGATTGGCAGAGATGCATTTCAGGAAATATATATTACAGGAGTAACCCTTCCAATCACGAAGCATAATTTTTTTGTTAATAATATAAAGGACTTGCCGGATGCAATAAGGCAGGCTTTTAGAATTGCCCAGTCAGGAAGAAAAGGCCCTGTACTGGTGGATATCACAAAAGATGTTACAGGCATGATGACAAGTTTTGAGGCAACAGGGCCCTATCCGGTTAAAGAGTTGCCAAAGAGTGACCCTGATACGCTTCTGGAAGTTGCCCATTTAATAAATAAGGCCAAACAGCCAATCGTTTATTATGGAGGCGGAGTTGCTGCTTCAGATGGAGGACCAGCCTTAAGAGAACTCCTTGAAAAAGCTGACATGCCGGGTGCTTACACAATTATGGCGGCGGGCGTTTTGGGATATGAGGAGAAGAGGAACCTTGGGCTTATTGGCATGCATGGAAGTGTTACTTCAAATAAAACTTTGGATCAGGCAGATTTGATTCTTGCTCTCGGGACACGTTTTAGCGACAGAGTAGCACAGAACATGAAGAAGTTTGGCAGTAAAGCAACTATCGTTCAGGTGGATATAGACAACAGTGAAATCAATAAAAATGTAATAGTTGATAAAAGTCTGGTTTGTGACGTGAAGGATTTTATAGAGAAGATTATCCCTTTGGTTGACAAGCAGGAAAGAACTGATTGGTTTGAAAAAATTAAAAAATGGGAAGATAATTCTTATAAGCCGGTTGATGATGATACCTGTTTAAAGCCACATCAGCTGATTGGGAAAATCTGCTCCATGACGGAAGAGGATTCAGTTTATGTGACGGATGTTGGCCAGCATCAAATATGGGCGGCACAGTTTATTAAACATATCAAGCCAAAATCATTCATTACCAGTGGTGGGCTTGGAACCATGGGATTTGGATATGGTGCATCCATAGGAGCAAAAATAGCCTGCCCGGAAAAGAGGGTGATTCACATTACCGGGGATGGTTCCTTTCATATGAATATGAACGAGGCTTGTACAGCGGTCACCAATAATCTGCCAATAATATCAGTAATATTTAATAATAAGGTTTTGGGGATGGTTTATCAGTGGCAGGGTGTTTTCTATAATAAAAGATACTCACAAACAACTGTGGAAAGAAAAACGGACTACGTAAAAGTAGCGGAGGGGTTTGGAGCAAAAGGATATAGGGCATCAAACCTGGCAGAGTTTGAAAAGGTTTTTGCCAAAGCTTTGAAAGATGAAGGGCCTGTTTGGATAGAATGTCTGATAGATAAAGAAGAAAAAGTTCTTCCTATGATACCAAATGGTGGTACTGTAGACGATATGATTCTAGGTTAGGGGTGAGGTTTATGACGCTTAAGAAAGAAGTAATAAGCATTCTGGTTGATAATCAGTTCAATGTACTGAGCAGAATCAGCAGTTTAATTGGTAGAAGAGGTTTTAACATTGATACCATTACGGCATCAGCTACTCAAAACCCGGACATAACGAGAATTACCATAGGTTTTAGTGGAAATGAGCAGTCATTGGCTCAGATTTTAACGCAAATGGCAAAGCTTGAAATAGTAAGAGAAATATATGTGCTGGACCCCAATGAAAGTGTTTTTAGAGAGCTGCTACTGATTAAAATGAAGGCGGATAAGTCAAATAGAGGGGCCATCATTGAAATTGTTGATATTTACAGAGCGAAAATTATCGATCTGTCAAAGGACAGTATGATTATTGAACTAACTGGCGCTCCTGAGAAAATTGATGGATTTATGAAAATGTTAGATTGTTATGAAATGGTTGAGTTCTGTAGAACAGGAGTAACAGGCATCCACAGAGGTGTACGTGAATATACCCGTTTTGAGGATTAGGCGAGAACATAAATGGATTCCTGCAACCGTCAGGCGTCAAAAAAGTAAAATTAAAAACATAACTTAAGCAAAGAAAGAGGAGAAAAAATGATTACAAAGTATTATGACACAGATTGCAATTTAGGGCTTTTAAAAGGAAAGAAAGTCGCTATTATAGGGTTTGGAAGCCAGGGACATGCACATGCACAGAACTTAATGGAAAGCGGAGTTGATGTTATCGTTGGGATTAGAAAAGGTTCAGAAAGCTGGAAAAAAGCGGAAGAAGCCGGATTGAAAGTCGCAGAGGTCGAAGATGCAGCTGAAGTTGGAGATTTTGTAATGATGCTGGTTCCAGATGAAGCGGCAGCAGCAATTTACAACAAACAGATTGCAAAGCATATGAAGGAAGGCGATGTCCTCATGTTTGCCCATGGACTCAACATTCATTACAGCCAGATTCAACCTGCAGAATATCTTGATGTCATTATGGTAGCGCCAAAAGGTCCTGGGCATACGGTCAGAACTCAGTATCTTGAGGGAAAAGGTGTTCCTAGTTTAATTGCTGTTTATCAGGATAAATCTGGAAAAGCAAAGGATTATGCGCTTGCCTATGCTGGCGGAATAGGAGCTGGAAGAGCTGGAATTCTTGAAACATCATTTAAGGAAGAAACCGAAACGGATTTATTTGGTGAGCAGGCAGTTCTTTGCGGTGGCGTAACAGAATTAATGAAAGCCGGTTTCGACACATTAGTGGAAGCTGGTTATGAACCTGAAATGGCGTATTTTGAATGTATACATGAAATGAAGCTGATAGTTGACTTAATCAATAGCGGTGGATTTGAAATGATGAGATATTCAATCTCAAATACTGCTGAATACGGTGATTATGTAACAGGAAAGAGAATTATTACTGAGGAAACGAGAAAAGAAATGAAGAAGGTTCTTCAAGAAATTCAGAATGGTGCTTTTGCCAGCAAGTTTGTGGTAGAAATGAATCATGCCAATAAGGCAAGCTTCCTTGCAACAAGAAGAATGGAATCAGAACACCTTCTTTGTAAGGTTGGCCAGGATTTAAGAAAAATGATGAGCTGGTTAAAGAAATAAGAAATCAAGCAAGCCCATTATAGGCATCCTATAATGGGCTTATGGCAATAAAAAATGTTTATCGGGCGGGCGTCAGCCCGTCTGTTTTAACTCTAAATGGTTGAAAAATAAAATGATTGAAAAGGAGAGCAATGATGGAATTAAGGAGTGCTAAAGTTACGCAGGGAATAGAACGTGCACCGATGAGATCCCTGTTTTGGAATAAAACAAAAGCCAAGCCAGTTAAAAGAAATTATAAATTGGCTTGGCTGGATTTATTATTCTAAATAGATTTCCTTGTAAATTTGTGTGGTCACAGGTTTATACCGGTCTTTTGCAGTTCCACGAACTGCTTGGCAACTCTTGGGCTTCGGCCATTGCAGAGTAAAGCATGAGCTTCGGCTTTTTTATCTAATTCTTCCCCGGTAAACATTAAATTGGCTTCAGCCGCAAGGAATCTGACAATTTCCAGATATTCATCCTTTCGAGGGCGTTCATAAGTAATGGCTAAACCAAATCGTGCGGACAGGCTCATTATTTCCTGTAAAGTATCATTCAGAAATAATTCATTACCAGTTCTGTCTCCGACCGATTCCTTGACGAGGTGCCGGCGGTTGCTGGTTGCGTAAATGGCAATATTGTTTTTTCTCCCTGAAACGCTACCTTCAAGCATAGCTTTTAAAGTTGAGAAATTATCATCATTTTTAGTAAAGCTCAAATCATCAATAAAGATGATAAAATTAAGCGGGTTATCTGATAAAATTTCAATTATTTCAGGCAATTGATACAATTGCTGTTTCGTTATTTCTATTAACCTTAGACCTTGGTTTCTAAAATGATTTGCGACAGCCTTTACGGTGGAACTTTTGCCAGTCCCGGCATCACCATAAAGAAGAACATTACTTGCACCCATTCCCTGAACCAGGGATTCGGTGTTTTGCAGAACCAGATTTTTTTGACGATCATATCCAATCAGTTGTTCAATGGACTGATCGTCAGGATGTTTAACTGGGGAAATCAGCCCTTGCTTGTATATAAACATATTATATCTGGAATAAATGCCGTAACCTTCAAGGGGAACAAGTTCAATCCTTTTCTGATATTTTTCAACGAAATTGATTTTTTCGGTATCCCAAGCGGGAAGGTATCCCTTATATTTGGTATATATATTAATATTTGCCGGACTGATTTGAGAAATTTCTTCGAGAATTTTCAGTTCACATAACAGCGATTTTTCAAGTGATTTTGGGACTTGTTTACATTGTGCTTTTGAAAGAAGATAAATATTCTCATCATTTAACACCGCTTTAAGAATATATTTACTTAAACTGGAAGATTGCTTGAAAAGTTCAGCAGCAAATGAACTATATGGCCCGGGATTGACTGAAATTTGCGGAGCTTTGTTAAATTCATCAACTTTGTATAAACAATCAGCTGTAACAAGAGCTTTAAGTTTCCCAATAACTGGGTCCTGAAGCAAGTCCCTGAAAATAACCAGGGTTTCCAGCTGAAAAAATAACTCCAAGTGTTTTTTATTGTATTTCATAATGATTACTTCCTTTTCTATACAGGATATACTAACGGTTAAGTATATCATAGGAGGAGAAAATTGGCAAAGGTAGCAAATGAAGAATATAATTAATTATTATTCTTGTTAGAAAAGGAGAGAAAAATGTTAACATTGGATAAAATATATCATGCAAAATTAATTCTTAAAGAAGTGGCGCGAACGACAGATTTAATATTAGCATCTAGTTTAAGTGCTGAAAATCAGGTTTACCTGAAAACTGAAAATCTGCAGGTCACAGGGAGCTTTAAGGTTCGGGGTGCTTATTATAAAATAAGTCAACTTACAAAGGCAGAAAAAGAAAAAGGAATTATTGCCTGCAGTGCAGGAAATCATGCTCAAGGGGTTGCCCTTGCAGCAAAAAAAAATAACATTCCATGTCTGATCTGCATGCCTGATGGAGCGCCAATCAGCAAAGTTGAAGCTACGAAAAGTTATGGTGCCGAGGTATGCCTTGTGAAGGATACTTATGACGATGCTTATGCTAAGGCTATTGAATTACAGAAGGAAGAAGGAAGAACCTTTATTCACCCATTTGATGACATTGATGTGATTGCTGGCCAGGCTACAATTGGGCTGGAAATTCTTGAACAGCTGGAGGATGTTGATGCTATTATTGTTCCGATAGGTGGCGGGGGTCTGATTTCCGGGATAGGGTTTGTCATTAAACAACTGAAGCCACAATGCAAAATAATTGGTGTACAGGCCGCGGGAGCAGCCAGCATGTATAATTCTTTACAATGCGGCGAAAAAAAATGTCTGGTTTGTGTCGACACATTTGCAGATGGAATCGCCGTAAAAACTCCTGGAGACAAGACTTTTGAAGAAATCAAGAAATATGTTGATGAGATTGTGACAGTAACGGATGATGAAATCGCTGCAGCAATACTGATGCTTATGGAAAAGCAAAAGCTGGTTGCAGAAGGAGCAGGGGCAGTCGCAGTTGCGGCTAGCATGTTCGGAAAAATAAAAATGAAACACAAAAAAATTGTCTGTCTCGTCAGCGGCGGAAATATAGATGTGAATATTCTAAATAGAGTTATAACTCGCGGCATGGTAATGAGCGGAAGAAGAAGTACAGTGGTGATAGCTTTAATGGACAAACCGGGACAGCTTCTTGGTGTTGCTGAAGCAATCAGCTCAAAAGGCGGGAATGTTATTGCTGTTCATCATGACAGCAGTGATCCTAACATGTCAATCAATAGTTGCTTCTTAAAAATAGTTATGGAAACCAGAGATCACCAGCAGGTTCAGGATATCAAGGATGAATTGATGAGAAAAGGCTTCCAGCTGGTTGGGGAAAAAGAATAAGTTAAATGAATCGTGTCCTGTTTCAGTCCTAATTGGTCATTGTAAGACGGGTTGGAACAGGGTATGTTTATTTTGACACAATTGGTTTGACTTTTTGTCATATTCTAATATAAAATAAATTAGTAACTAAATATTAGTTCCGAGTTGAAGAAACCTAAAGTGCATGGATGCGCAATGGACTTCAACCATTGGGTTCGCAGAGAAACTTGCGGGCCTCCCAAATTGGAAAGGAATTGCAGCAAGGCCTAAATGTGCAATCCTATCCTTTCCGCGAAAGCGGGAAGGTTTTTTTGATGTTAATCAAGATTGAGGAGAAACAAATGAAAACAAACAAGAGAAGAATTTTAGCGGTACTGTTGGTACTGGCAATGGTATTTTCCTTTGCAGCCTGCGGTGGAGCAGATGAACCGGCTACTAAGGAAGGACCTGCAGAAATACAGGGTACAATAATACTGGCTACTACAACAAGTACAAAGGACAGTGGATTATTAGATTTTATCTTACCTGAATTCACTTATAATACTGGATGGGAAGTGGATGTAATATCCGTAGGCTCCGGCGAAGCTATGGCAATGGGGGAAAACGGTGACGCAGATGTGCTTTTGGTGCACTCCCCAAAGGATGAAGTGGCTTTTGTAGAAAACGGACATGCAGATGCAGACGGAAGATTTGATGTAATGTACAATGATTTTGTATTAGTGGGACCTTCAACTGATCCAAGTGGAATTCTAACAGCAGCAAATGCTGACGCAGTAGCAGCATTTACAAAAATATTCAATGATCAGTCAACGTTCATTTCAAGAGGGGATCAATCAGGCACCCACAAGAAAGAACTTTCAATATGGGCAAAAGCTGCCTTAACACCAGCAGGAGACTGGTACGTTGAAGCTGCATCAGGAATGGGCGCAGTCATCACTATGGCAGATGAAAAGTTGGCATATACTTTAGCAGATAGAGCTACATGGCTTAATGTTGGAGAAGACACAGATCTTCAGATAGTTTGCGAAAAAGATCCAAGCGGAATTTTCAATAATCAGTATGGTGTTATTTGCGTTAACTCGGAAAAGAATGAACTGATAAATGCTGTTGGAGCAAAGGAGTTCCAAAACTGGATCATTTCAGCTGAAACGCAGAAACTAATTGGTACATATGGTATTGAAGAATTCGGTGCTCCTTTATTCACACCGAATGCAAAATAATAAAAAATTGCCCAAAAACGTTTTGGTGTGAATTTTAAATAAGGAATCTCTTTGGCGTAAGTTTTAAATAAGGAATCATTGTCAATTACCCCGCCTAAACGACTTTGTCGCTTAGACGGGGCTTG